>JAJRVS010000074.1 GCA_024277195.1 Verrucomicrobiota bacterium
AATCGATCTCCCGAAGCTGATTTGGCCGAACGTGCGCTGCGCGAACAGGATGAGGTGAAAGGGGTCGATATTTTTATTCCGACTTATAATGAGCCTGAGGATATATTGCGACGTACGATAGAAGCTGCGCGTAAGATTGATTATCCAAATTTTAAGGTATGGGTATTGGATGACGGAGGCAGGGACTGGTTGCGGGATCTTTGCAAGGACTTGCAGGTTTCTTATCTGCTACGTAATGAACGTAAGGGATTCAAAGCAGGTAATTTGAATCACGCTTTGACAAAAACGAAAAACCCTTTGATTTGCGTGGTGGATGCGGATTTTGCCTTGGCTCCCAATTTCCTCTGGCGGACGGTTGGCTTGCTGGAGGATCCTCGAATTGGTATTGTGCAGACACCCCAGATTTTCATTAATCCAGATGCCATTCAGTATAATCTATATGGTGAGAAGGCGTGGCCGGAAGCGCAGTGTATGTTCACTGATGTGATGCAGTCAGGGCGTGATACCTGGGACAATGCTTTTTGTTATGGCACGGGTTTTGTTATCAAACGAGATTGCTTGGATCTGGTGGGTGGATTTCCGGAGGCCACCATCACCGAGGACTTGCACACTTCCTACATACTGGTATCACATGGTTTTAAAACTCGCTTTCTTAATGAGCCTTTGAGCTTTGGTTTGGCTGCGCAGGATGTGGAGGGTTTTGTCACCCAGCGAACTCGCTGGTGTATAGGCACGCTGCAGTGTTTTGCAGTAGAGGATGGCGTTCTACGGGCTAAGCGCCTTTCGTTGATTGACCGCTTGTTCTTTTTGGATCCCGTTCTGTATCACGTGGGCACGATTTGGAAGTTTTGTGTGTTGATCGCTCCGGCGCTCTATTGGTGGTTTGGGATTTCTCCTTTTCACTCGGATCTGGGGCATTTGTTGGTGGTATTTGCTCCGCGTATGCTGCTTAGTATTTATGGATTTTATTGGTTGAGCAATCGCAAAACCATTCCATTGGTGTCTGAGCTGGATCGGGTGGTCAGCATTTTCAGTTTGGTGTCAGGTATATTCAAATTACTTGTTAACCCCTTCCGGCAAACATTCTCTACGACCACCAAGGAGTTGGATTCTACTAAAACTCAAATTCATTGGCCGCTGATGCGCCCGCACCTCATTCTCATCGTATTGACGGTTGCGGGGATGGCTTATCAGTATTTTGGCACGCTGGGTGAGCAATTTTTCATGCGCCCGAATGTAGGTTTGATGATTTCGCTGACGGTGTATGTTTTGTGGTTATTATTTTTTGCCTGCCTGGTCTGCGTGCAGCGACCAATACCGAATGGGTTGTTGGATACTGTGGAAGGCGTGCGGCAAGGGCGTATCAGGACGACCATCAAGGTTCTATTAAAAAGAATGTTCTTATGAAAAATAGATGTGATTTTGTTCAAATGCTATTGATGATGGTATTTATGCTTTTCCCTTTGATGGCACATGCGCAATCTAATAAGGGGGATCAGCGTTCTCCAGTGCTTTTCATCGCAGGACAGAGTCGGGAGGAATTTAGGGATTATCTGAGGGATGTTTCTAAAAAAGGGCAGCAGTGCCCTTTGCCGGCAGGGGCTTCTTTTTATACGGCTTTGAACTCATCCGGATTTACTGAGCCGCATGCCAATTTTCCGGGGGACAATCATCAGGATCTTGAGTATTTACAAATGGTGCAGAACCCGTTGGTTATTCAGATTGGTTTATGGATGTCACGCGAACAGCTTTATCAAACCATTGCCGGAGATCAGGATGCTCAGATCAAGCAAATGTTTGAATCTCTGAAAGCCTTGCAACGGCCGGTTCTTCTGCGCATTGGTTATGAGTTTGACGGGCCGCATAATCGTTATCCGCCGGCGGCTTATGTGCAAGCTTATCAGCGAATAGCAAAAGTCATGAGGGGTGCACGCGATATCATGTTGGTTTGGCATTCGTATGCGATGATTCCTACTTATCAAAATTATCTGGTGACTGACTGGTATCCAGGAGATGAATACGTTGATTGGATTGGGATCAGTGTTTTCCAGATTGGGGATGAGGGCTTCCATGAAACACCCAATCGCGACAAGTTGTTGGCTTTTGCTCGAGCTAAGGGGAAGCCGGTGGTGATCGGGGAAGCAAGTGCGATTCGTTACACTCATCGGCAAAAAAAACTCACCGGAAAAGAATACTGGGATTATTGGTATAAACCCTATTTTGAGTTAATCGAACAACATCCTGAAATCCGGGCAACCACGATGATACACGTTGATTGGGATAATCAGCAGCAGCATCGGGAGCTCGATTGGGGAGATTGTCGAATTGATCGTGACCCTTATGTGCTCAAACAATGGCGAAGGCAATTGGAAAAACCTTATTGGTTGTCAGCTGATAAATCATTGTATTCGCAGGTGCGAGGATTTGTGAAGAAGGTTGACAAATAAGGGGCAAAGGGATAATAACGGACTTTGCAAGAACTTGGAGAGTAGTGTTCACAAAGTTTATCTCACTTTTTTCTCCTTTAAATATTCTCCATTCAATGAAAAAACATTTTGCCAATCTCGTGGGGTCAAGTTTCACATTATCTGTTGCCGGGGCCTTGTTGATTTCATCACTTAATACGCAAGCAGGTGTTTTACTCGATATTTACTCAGAGGTAGTCGAATCGGCTCCTATCAAGCAGTCAGGCGATTTACTGTCCCAAGCGGCTAAACAGAATGTCACCACCAAAAAGCGCAATTATTTGCCTCGCCTTTCCTTTGATGCCCGGGAGCTTTGGGTCGATCAGGACATCACGGTGAACGATTCACTTGGATCGCGGGGAGCAAGGAGTGATTACGAAAATACGCGCCTTAACTTGGAACTGGATCAACCACTGTATGATCCAACGATCAAAGCTAAAATCGAAGTAGCTAGAGCTAAAGGGCGTCAGGTGGAATCACAAGCCCAGTTGATCGTTGAAGCGAAAACGCGCAGATTGATTGAGCAATTTCTTGAGACGGCAAAGTTGCAGCGACTGATATTGTCCACCAATCGTGTGGTCAGTCGGCTTGAAAAAGAGTTGCAGGAAGTATCTAAGCGAAAAGAGGCCAATGTGGCCACTGTCAGTGAAGTGCAGAATATACGTCTCGCTTTGGCTTCGGTGAAACGTGACCGCAGTAATTTTTCGCTGAATCGAAATTACGCTTTGGTAAGCATGGGGCCGAGTGCTCAAGCTCTCAGGAAAAAGCAACTGCAATGGCGGGAAAGCAAAGGGCCATCGTCTTGGGGGAAGTCAGTGGATGAGGAAAGCGTGGCTCCGGAAGTGAAGAATTTGCGCGCTGAGGTTGAGGAATTCCATCACCAATCCCGTGAAGTGAAACGTCGGTCATGGCCTGTGCTTAAGTTGGTAGCGCGTTACGGCATCGATAACGGAGGCAACCCGGAATTTGGAGGCCTTCGTACCGGAGATCGTGACTTGAATTATTTCGAGGGAGGTTTGGCCTTGCAGTGGAATATTTTTGAACGAGGCATGAATAATTCTGAAGCTAAAGAGCTTGAACTGAAAAAGGAGGCAAAAAAGGCTGAGTTGCAACAGATGATGGAAGATCGCGATCAATTGGCCACTTATAGCAAAGAGCTATTAACGCATTCAAGAACCAGTATGAATGAATTTGAGAGCCTGATGAAGGAATACAAGGTTCTCAAAGATGCTTCAGCTCGTGCTTATGAAGCAGGTAAGGGGTCATACATGGACTCGATCACGGCCTACATGGCTTATGAAGCAGCTATGAGAGATTGGATGAATGCTCAGCATGAGTTATTGCGTCGCCGAATCACTTTTCACGCGCAATCAACGGGCTGGGATAAATCTTTGGTTCAGAAGGTGGACGAGATGTTTAAAGTGGCCAAGTAGTGTGATCAATAGCGGGATTATCCCGCTTGATGCGAACCACGCCGATAAGCCAGCGGTGAGCATTGCATTTGCCGGCGGAACATGCGGTTGAAGTGGGAGCGGTCGTTGAAGTTCACGGTTACCCTTCAATTTATAACTAGAATCCTATTCAAATTAGGTTATTTAGTATAGCCAAAGTGATAACCATGCCTAATGTGCATGTAATTTTGGTTATTTTGTGAGTTTATTCTATTTGGTGGGTATGAAGATTGCGAAGACTGTTTCTCTGATCGTTTTTATTCTGGTCGCTTGTAGGCTGGAGGGAGTGCATGCTGAAGCGCTTGATGTTTTCCTCTTATCTTCGGTAAGTCGAGGAGATGCTGAAAAGGTTGAGCATGCTCTCAAACTTGGAGCAAACCCGAATTATACGGCTGAATACTCAGCTCCTCTCCAAAAAGGAGAACAATTGTCAGCTTATAATCAAGGGGATTCAGCGCTTATTATTGCGACAGTTTCGAGTAATAAAGAGTGTATTCAGCTGCTTTTGGATGGTGGTGCAAACCCTTTGATATCCCCCTATCAGGAGCCTTGGAAATTTGCCCTAGCGCGCACCAGTTATCCTGGCGGAAGGTTCGATAAGCAGTCGTTTGATTTGCTTTTATCTGCGGTAGATAAGCTGCCTCGCGATAGCGACCATATTATAGATTATATCATCAGACCAGCTGCCAAACGAGGTGATTTTGAAACGTTAAAAAAGATCGAAAAACTCGGGGTGAATCTTGGTGGGGTTTCTAAGAAGGGGAACTGTGTCGCTTCAGCCGCCACTGAGGGAGGGTTTTACAAAGAGGCTATTGCTTGGCTGGAGAAACATAAAGCGCAATTTTCTCAAATTGAAAATAACTTGCTACGTATCGATGTGGCGGTGGAGTATGCCGCGGATCATGCATGGCAAGACGCGAATGTGGCCAAATTTATTGAGCGGGTTAAAATGCATAACATCAAGTATCGTGAGAAAGATCGTTGGGGTACAATGTTGTGGAGAAGAGCTATAGCCTACCGCTTACCAGTCACTGCAGTCGCTTTAGGATTACCTGTAGAGGAGGCTTCAGACGTGAAATCTCGAACCGCTGAGGAAATGATCTTATTAGCGGCTCGTAAACCACAAGACTTGCCCCAATTTAAGAAATTTGTGGATCAAATATTAAGTGAATCTGCGGATTCCGATAAAACGGCTTCAAATTTGTTTGTTTTACTTGCGGGCGAAAATCGGAAAACCAATCAACCTGCGTTGGCGTATTTATTGGAACGAGGAGCCGATGTGAATACTGAGAGCAAAAAGAATGAACGTTTAGGCACTCGTTTTACTGCTCTGCAAGCACTGCTTAGAAGGGGTGATATTGAAACGTCGGAGTGGTTGTTGAAACAAGGGGCTGACATCAATCATATTAATAATGATCCCAAACAAACCCTATTATCAAGGGCTATTATGAAAGGTGAGAAAGAGCTTATGTGGGCTTTTTCTAACGGAGCGGAAGTGCAGGAGTTGGAGACAGGTTTATCTTTGATACTGTTTGCTATCTATGAAGAAGATGTGGATAAGCTGATTCCTATTCTGCTTAAGCGAGGAGCCGACCCTTACCTGCATGCAGAACAATATCTCTCTGCTGTTGATGAGTTGGCCAAACGGCATGATATCCGTCGTCTTCGGGTATTAGACAGTAAGGGGCGTTATCGGAAATTGATTGCTAAGTATACTCCTGCACCGGAATCTCCTTTTATTGGGGTGTGGTGGAACGGAAAGGATGAATTTAAAAGCTACGGTCTAACTTTGACCACCGATGGCCAGGCTATGATTTCGACGAGTATTTTTCCTTTGGGATTTTTTCCTTGGAGAGAAAGCAAACCTGGTCAGATTAAGATTGAAATTAGTATTAAAGGGGACAGAGCTGACTTGATTGTAGAGAAAGGAGCAAATCTAAATGAGGTTAAAGTGATTGGAAAAAATGGAGAGTCGGAATTATTGCACAAGCAACAAGGGAAACCATTTTCATCCGACGATTTTATTCGCCGGATGAAATCCAAACCTCCAAAAAATACTGAGGTGGTTTCTTCGAGGAAATCTCAAAATCAATTAGGCGCTCCGGAATGGTTGCCGAGCACGAAAACCTATGAGTATAGCGGGGCAAATATTCAGTTGTTTGATGAAAATATGAGTGAAATGCATGCACTCGAAAATTTAGTATTAAAGGGTAATCGTCTGCGATCACTTCCCGATTCTCTCAAGGAATTAAAGAATATTCGGAATGTCGTCCTGTCTGAAAATTGGTTCAGCTCATTGCCCTCTTGGTTTGGAGGGTTTGCTCAATTGAGGGAACTGGATCTCAGCAATAATGGCTTTCGAAACTTCCCTAATGAGATTAAGCCATTGAGCCAGCTGGATGCATTACTAATTTCAGGTAATCAATTGAAATGCATTCCAGATTGGGTAGGAGATCTGACAGGGCTCACTTACTTGAACCTAGCTAATAATCAGCTTGAGCAGTTGCCCAGTAATTTGGCTTCGCTGAGCTCTTTGAAAAGCATAGATTTGTCTTATAATCAAATGAAGGTTGTTCCAGATTGTTTACTTAATCTTCCTGATTTAAAACGTGTTTCTCTGAGGGGGAACCCGATAGATAGTGCATACAAAGCAAAGTTTATTAAGCAGCACCCACAGTGTAATAGGTGGTTTTAAATCATGAAATCAGAGTGGGAATACCTTCGCAGGTTATCAGGGAGAGTATGTGTGCCCTTTGTGATCGCAGTGAGCATACGGGGTTGCCCCTTTTTTGCCAGAAGGCGCTTTGTTGGTGTAAGAGTAGTTGCCGCCAGCCGGGCAGGCAGGTAGCTTTTTAATATAACCTTCGTTAACTAATGCTGTTGAAGGTAGAGGAGAGCCGGGGTCCATGGCGTTGATGTTGCAATGAGCTGTTGCTAGCCTTTCCATCAAGGACAGTTGGGCTGCGCATTTCGCTTTGTCCTTTCTAGTTTTCTCTGAAGCAGGGCTTGGCTGATTTTTTTTAGGTTTATCAGCTTGGTAGGGAGAGTAGCTATGCCCTTTATGGTCACAGCTCGCATACGGTTCAGACCCTTTTTTGCCTGAGGGGCCCTTATTGGTGTATGAATAATTGCCGCCAGATGGGCAGACAGGTAGTTTGCTGATATAACCGTTTTCTACCAGCACTGCAGGCATTACGGGGTCGCCAGAATTTAAGGAGTAGAGGTTCAAATGAGTTATTGCCATTCTTTCCATAAGAGAAAGTTGAGCAATGCACTTGGTTTTTTCATTTTTAGCACCTTCTGAACTGTAGCCTGAATGGGAATAGCCTGATAATAGAAAAATTCCAACAACTACCAGAGACATTGAAACTAGATTCTGCTGAGGAGAATAGGTGTTATTAACGTTGTTTAGGGGGGATGTAGGCTGATTATTATTTTTCACAGTTCTAAAGAATTACTGGCGCAATAGTTAGGTTAGCTGAATTCTACATCGAACCACGCCGATAAGCCAGAGGCGAACAGTCCATTTGTCGGCGGAACATGCGGTTGAAGTGGGAGAGGTCGTTGAAGCCGGAATTTTCGGCAATTTGAGTGACGGATTTCTGGGTGGTGGTGAGCTCGCGGCAGGCGTTGGCGATGCGGATTTCGGTGAGAAAGGTGATGAAGGAGCGTCCGGTGCTGCGCTTGAAATGGCGCGAGAAGGTGGGGCGTGAGACGGGCACGGCGTTGAGGATGTCGGAGAGTTTAAGTGGTTCGGAAAAATGGGCGGAGATCATCGCAACGGCGGCGGCGATGGCGCGTTCATGGGGGTCGCCGGGTTCGGGTAGGTGGAAGTCACTGGAAGCCAAACTTTGTTTGTCTTGCTCGGGCGCCAGGGCGAGGATGTTGAGTATTTCCAGCAGGGTGGTAAAACGCGGCAGGGCGGCGAGCTGGGTGAGTTTAGGCAGTAGGATCTGCACCGCGCTGGCGGTGTCGCCGGAAATATGCAGGCCGAGGCGGGCGGCTTGTCGCAGCGGTTGTAATATGGCGGAGATCTCGTCACCGCTTTGCCATACGGAGAGCGGGCTTTCGGGGTCGAACTGGATGCAGTAACCGTGGCTGGCTCCGTCCATGCGCCAATAGTGGGGCAGGTGACGATCGATGATGACGAGGTCGCCGTCGGTGAAATTTTCGAGGTGGTTGCCGATCAGGCGCAGGCCGTGTCCTTGGCTGACACAGGTGATCTCCATCTCGGAATGGCGATGCCAGAGTGCGCCCGAACCTTCAACCGGGGTGGATTGCCTGGCTTCGGTGTGCAGCCGCACCCGTTCGATGCATTGGTTCCAGGTCAACAAACGGAAAGACTGACCAGCGAGGGGTTTGATGGTTTCTACTGCGACGGCCATGGGGGAGAAGGAGTGAGGAGATAGAATAAAATACCACTTTTTGAGTGAAATGAAGGGAGTGGACTGATATTAGGGGAAGATTTTGAGATAATCCAACAAAAAAATGAGTCAAGGGGCGTAGCGGCTAAGGCTAGGGACGGGCAGAATGGGGGCACATTAATCAAAGCAGCATTTAATATTATGAAAGAGCAGACTGAATATCGATTTTCTTTTGGGCCGTGGAACATCAGTGAGGGGGAGGACCCTTTTGGGCCGCAGGTGAGGAAACCGGGCACTTTTGAGGCGAAGTTGGATTTGTATCGTCCCTTGGGATTTGAGGGCGTGCAGTTGCACGATGACGATGTGGTGGAGGGCATTGATGAGTTGACTGCTGAGCAGGCTTTGAAGCGTGCGGCGGAGGTGAAGGTTTTATTGGATGATCGTGGATTGACTCCGGAATTTGTCGCTCCGCGTTTGTGGTTTGCTCCGCAGACGGTGGACGGTGGACTGACGGCGAACTCTGAATCTGATCGCAATTATGCGATGGATCGTTGCAAGCGCACGATCGATATCGCGCGCGAGGTGGGCACCAGGAATATTGTGATGTGGTTTGCACGTGAAGGTTCTTATTGCCGTGAGAGTAAAAACGCCAAGGTGGCTTATGATCGTATCTTGGACGGACTGAATACGATGCTCGATTACGACAAGGAGATTGAGATTTGGATTGAGCCCAAGCCAAACGAACCGACCGACCAGGCGTACGTGCCGACGATCGGTCATACCGTGGCATTGGCTTATGCTTCGAATGATCCGAAGCGGGTGAAGGGCTTGATCGAAAGTGCGCATGCAATTTTGGCCGGTCTGGATCCGGGGGATGAAATGGCTTTTGCGATAGCTCATGATATGCTGGGCAGCGTGCATTTGAATGACCAGAACGGTTTGAAATACGATCAGGATAAAAATTTCGGTGCGGCAAATTTGCGTAGTGCTTTTAACCAGGTGCGGGTTTTGGAGCAAAATGGTTACGGCAAAAATGGCGAGTTTGTAGGTTTGGATATCAAGGTGATGCGGACTCAACAGGGGGAGTTGGTGACCACGCATTTGGAAACGAGTCGTGAGATTTTCTTGGCGCTGGTGAAGAAGGTTCGCTCATTGGATACGGCAAAGGAGCAGGCCTTCATCGCTGCACGGGATTATGAGGGGCTAGAGCGCTATTTGCTGTTACATTTGATGGGCGTCTGATGCGCTACAAAATAGGGGTAAGCTGATTTTTACCTTTGCCATGAGGCTGGGTTGAGGTCAGCTTACCTGACTAGGTGATGAATCAACAATCAATCAACAAACTGCAGCAGTTATTGGGTGAAAAAAATGTCCTTACTGAAAAGGAGGATCTGATTCCCTATGGTTTTGACGGCACTGCTGCGTTGAAGAGTGCCGCGGTGTGCGTGGTTTTTCCTGAGAATACGGAGCAGGTGGCGCAGGTGATGAAGCTGGCGGCGGCGGAGAAGATCCCTGTGGTCACTCGGGGCTCGGGCACGGGTTTGTCGGGGGGAAGTATTCCTGTGGATGGAGGGCTGGTGTTGTGTTTGTTAAAGTTGAAAGAAATCCTCGAATTGGACACGGCTAATTTGACGATGCTGTGTGAGTGTGGAGTGATCACTAAAGAAATCGATGAGGTAGCGGGTGAGAAGGGGCTGTTTTATCCGCCGGATCCGGGATCGATCAAGGTGTCGACGATCGGGGGCAATGTGGCGAATAATTCGGGTGGATTACGTGGTTTGAAATACGGGGTGACGAGAGATTACGTGATGGGCATGGAGGTGGTGACGGCTGAAGGTGAGGTGATTTGGTTGGGTTCTAAGTGTGTGAAGGATGTGGCTGGTTACACGCTCAAGGATTTGTTCATCGGTTCGGAAGGCACGCTGGGCATCGTGACTAAGGTGTTGTTAAAATTGTTGCCTCGGCCTAAAGCTCGCAAGACTTTGTTAGCTACTTATGATAGCATGGATGCGGCGGCACAGACGGTGGCGGCGATTATCGCTCGCCATGTGATTCCGTGCACTTTGGAGTTTTTGGATCGCAAGACTTGTCAGTGTGTGGAGGATTTTGCCAAGGTGGGTTTGCCGACCGATGCGGCTTCGGTTTTGTTGATGGAGACCGACGGGCATCCGGTGGTGGTCGAAGAAGAGGCGAAGTTGATGGAGGAAATCGCTCGTGAGCACGGTGCGATGTCGGTGGAGGTGGCCAAGGATGAGGAGCAAGCGGTGAAGCTGGCTTCGGCCCGGCGTAGTGCTTTTGCGGCTTTGGCGAGGATCCGCCCGACGACGATTTTGGAGGATGTGACGGTGCCGCGTAGTGAGCTGCCGAAGATGGTGAAATTTGTCAACGAGGTGGCGGAGAAGTATCAATTGGAAATCGCGACCTTTGGGCACATGGGGGATGGTAATTTGCATCCCACTTTTTTGACCAACGAAAAGGATGAAGAGGAGATGGAGCGGGTCGAAAAAGCGATGGCTGAGATTTTCAAAGAAGCTTTGGATTTGAAGGGGACGATCACCGGGGAACACGGGGTGGGGCTGGCGAAGAAGGCGTTTTTGTCGGATCAATTTCAGGATGGAAGTTATGAGATGTTGAAGAAGGTGAAGGTGGCGTTGGATCCTGATGCGATTTTGAACCCGGGGAAAATTTTCGATGTGGATTAGGGATTTAACTCCATATGACTTCTTATCTTAAAGATCTTGATTATTCGGTGGTGCAGCAGTGCATGCATTGCGGGATGTGTTTGCCTACTTGTCCGACTTATCGGGAGACGGGGATGGAGAAGAATAGTCCGCGCGGACGTATTGCGTTGATGCGGGCGGTGGCGGATGAGGAGCTGGAGGTGACGAAGGCTTTTGCGGATGAGATGTATTATTGTCTCGGTTGTTTGGCGTGCACCACGGCTTGCCCAGCAGGGGTGAATTATCCGGAGTTGTTTGAAATGGCTCGGGCAGAGGTGGAGGAGGCGGGGGTATTGGATCATCCTCAGCGGCGCTTTTGGAGGTGGTTGAGCTTGAAGTTGATTTTTACCCGGCCGCGCTTGTTGCGTTTGATTGGTCGGATGCTGCGGCTTTATCAGGTGAGTGGGATGGAGGGGTTGGTGAGGAAGAGCGGGGTGTTATGTATTTTACCTAAAAACCTGCGTGAGTTGGAACCGACCACTCCGAAAATTGGTCCGGCTTTTTCCGATGATTTGATCGCCGAGGTGGAGGAGCCGCAAGGAGAGGGAAGTAAATATCGAGTGGGTTTACTGACGGGCTGTGTGCAGGATTTGATTCTGGCGGATGTGAATCGTGATACGGCGGATGTGCTGTTGCAGAATGGGTGCACGGTGGTGACGCTTAGGAATCAGGGCTGCTGCGGATCGCTGCACGGGCACAATGGAGCGGTGGACTTGGCCAAGCAGATGGCAAGACAGCATCTGGATCGTTGGGATTTGGATTGTTTGGATGCGATTATCAGCAATGCGGCGGGTTGTGGTTCGCATTTGAAACATTACGGACCGCTGTTGAAAGATGATGCGGAGTATGCGGATCGCGCCAAACAATGGGATCGGCTCGCTAAGGATATCAACGAGTGGTTGGTGGAGATTGATTTTCGCAAGCCTACAGGAGATGCCGAAGAAGCGACCCAGGTGACTTATCATGAGGCCTGCCATCTTTGTCATGGGCAGAAGATCACTCAGCAGCCACGGGCGATTTTGAACAGCATCCCGGGTTTGAATTTGAATGAACTGAAGGACTCTACCTTGTGTTGCGGCAGTGCGGGTATCTATAATATCACTCAGCCAGAGCAAGCGGGAAAATTGCAGGACGAAAAAGTGGCCAATATTGTGGACACCTGCGCGACTGTGACTGCGGTGGCTAATCCTGGTTGTCACTTGCAGATTGAAAACGGTCTGAAGGACTGCGGAGCTTCGCAGGTAAGGGTGGCGCATCCGATCACGCTGTTGGCGGAGGCTTATCGGGCGGAGGGGGATTAGGGGGTTATCTCTAGAGAATAGGCTCACGCAGAGCTAGGCTCAAATTATGATTTTATAGAGATTGAAGGTATGGTATACTGACGAGCGTAAATGTATTTTTGAAAAATGATTGATCGGAGTGCAGTGCAGGTATTTGAGTCTTTCGAAGAAGCAGATCGTGCGGATCGGATTGAACGATGGTCGATGAAGCATGACGAGCGTTTGTCCATGCTGGAGCATTTAAGGAAAAACTATTATCCCGATGGAAAAACTGCCCCAAGACTTCAGAGAGTTCTTGAATCTGTTGAATTCCCTCCAAGTTGATTACATTTTGGTGGGAGGGTATGCTGTTGCCTTCCATGGTTATCCGCGGTATACGGGGGATATTGACATTTGGGTGGCGGTTAACGAGGAAAATGCGATCCGGATTGTGGCTGCGCTTAAGCAATTTGGCTTTGATTTACCGGAGTTGTCTGAGGAGTTATTTCTTGATGAGAGCCGGATGACTCGACTGGGGAGGGAACCAGTGAAAATTGAAATCTTGAATCGAATTTCAGGTGTTGACTTCGCTGGAGCAAAAAGTCGAGCTGAGTTAGTAGATTTTGAGGGTTTATTAGTTCCTGTTATTTCATTGGCTGACCTCAGAGTTAATAAAAAAGCGAGTGCTCGACCTAAAGATCTTGCGGATTTAGATAATTTACCTGATTCAATATAGATGCGAATTAAGAGCTGCTATCAAGCTGCTTGATGACGCTGCGGCAGTGGCGTATCGGGTGGAGGTGGGATGTGGTTTAATGGGTTTGTCTATGAGCTATAAAACGGCAATAAATAATAAAGCACAGCACCGCGGGGTGCTGTGCTTGTTGTGTTGCTTTTTTTGTAGCTTGGGAGAAGGCGGTTTGGCACAGGGGGAAATGAGCTTTCAAAAAATACTGGAGGTGCCTTTTGTGCGCAACCGGATTTCGGTGAATGGGATTTTGGATGAGTGGAGGGAGTATAAGGGGATAAAATTTGCTCCGTTGGACGTGATGCCGGGATCGCCATCGGGGGCTTGGGTGAGGTGCACTTGGGATGTGGAAAAGTTGTATCTGGCTTTGCGGGTGAAAGACGATAGTTTGTTTGCTGCTGAAACAAGTGATGCGGGTACGCCTTGGCGAGATGATGCGATTGAGGTGTATTTGAGTGTGGATCCAGCGGCGGCTCAGGAGAAAAAAATGTCGCCCAATGAATACCAGTTCATTGTGAACTTGAATGGGGCGGTGGGATCCTGTCGCGGCACGACATCGGGGGAACGTGATCACAGCTGGGATGCGGATATTCTCAGCGGGGTGCGGTGGCAGGGGAGTTTGAATGATTCGTCAGGTTCTGCGGATAAGGAATACACGGTGGAAATCGCGATTCCCTGGCGGGTAATGGGTGTGGAGCCACAGGCGGATTTGGAATTGTTGGTGGATTTTGCGGTGACGGATCGCAAGCAGGCGGACACGGCGACGGCGGATCTTTTTTATTATGACTGGGCAGGATTGCCGAAATTTGGTGATCCGACCCAGTGGAATAAGTTGGTTTTGCGCCGGGCTCCGGGGGCTGGTGTTAATGAGGAAAAAAGAGAGCGATCGGCGGCTTGGATTTGGCTATTGTTTTTGGGCGCGGTGCTTTTGTTGTGGTGGATGTTTTTCCATTTTAAAAAAGCGTGGCAAGAGGTGGAAGCGATGAGAAGTGAAAATAAAGGGGAAAGCCCGGAGGTGATGGATGAATTGGAAAATAGGCAAGAGTCAGGACGTGAGGAGGTCAGTGAGCAGGTCAGTGGGCAGGTCAGTGAGCAGGTCAGTGATAGTTTGCGGGTTTTGGCACGACGGGTG
>JAJRVS010000075.1 GCA_024277195.1 Verrucomicrobiota bacterium
GATAACAAAACGGCAAAGAAGGCAACAAACGGGGCAAAGTATTCATAACAATTCGAGTGGTTAAAATTAAATACAATTACCACTAAAACACAAAACTATCAATATTGCTAGAATTTTTAGAAAAGTTAAGCATTTTTAGAAATAAACGCTGAGCCTCCGCTTCCGTAGAAATGTCAAAAGAGGGCCCCACCAGTGCCCCTTCGACGGCAAAATGTCGCAATCCAATCTGAAATCCATTTTGGCTGGAGGCGATCCTGCGAAGACGGCAGCTCGCCTCCGGCCGTCTCGATCAGTTGGCTATGCCACCTGCATTTCAACCACTACTTCCCCAAGCCACTCTTCAAAATCCAATATATCCTGTTCGGTGTCCAGCGAGTCCCTTGAGCAAAAAACTTTCCCTGACTCGACAAGGGGCCGTTAAATCGCGGCGGACCACCTTCCCCGAGCATAGTTTTGATACTCTGATGCAAATCCGGTTCCGCCCAATTCGCATCCACATAATAAACCGCTTCCCAGTTTCTCAAAGATCCAAAACTGTGCTTAGGACTGAGACTGCTGGCCGTGTGGGTTTTGCCGGGAAAAGTCAAAAAAGGACAGGAGGTGTAACCGCCTCCAGGTAATCCTGCCGCACGCTGTTGATTAAACTCCGTCACCAGACCATTGACCGCATTCTGTAAACATTGCGCCACATCGGGATCATCGGTGAGCTGGTGAAAGCGCGTCTGTACGGCAAGCACAATCTCATGCATGAAATACACTCGCCCGGTATGCGCCGGCGCGTGAAAACAATGCCCCGGTGATAGCCGGTGCAGCCAACCCCCGCGAAAAGGATGCTGGGTTCGCACCGCCACTTCCTCAACCTCCTTGGCCGCGTTCAGATAGAGCGGGTCGGAGGTGGCTCCGTAAGCGGCCATTAATCCCACCACCGACCATCCGTAAGTTCGACCGCCACCAGAACCCGGTGTTCCTGCAGCCATCAAGGACGGCACCTGATGGGCAATGGTATTGCTCACCCCCAAAGCCTTGCGTGCGGCCTGACGGTCTCCGGTAAGGAAGTAATAATTCCACAAACCCTCGCACCAGGTGTGGCCAAGGCCGGCGAGCTTTACGCTATGATCCCCGCTATGACCACCGGGCCATTCGTAGCCGTCGCGAATTTTTGCGATGTCGACGTTCATGTTGTGCAATACAATGTCCTGCCCCATGCGCAAAGCCTCGGCATTACCCGTGCGCATGAACTGCTGCAGAAAACTGTATCCGAGATCATATTCCACATTGTCCCAGTTCTTTCCGTCTGATCCAAAATAATCACCAAAATTACGCAATCCATAGCGACCAAAACGCTTGCCAAAAAACGGCTCTGCTTGCTGCGATTTGCGCATCTCAGCTACGCCTTGATTGAAAGCAAAATCATAATCGGCGTAGCGTTCATCCTTCGCTTGCACCTTGCCGATCACTCCGCTGTTGCAATACCACTCCGAGGGCGCGGCTGCGAACAAAGGCTGAGCCACCAAGCGGGCACCAGCTTCCGCGATATGCTGAGGTTTCACATTGAAATCAAACATCACATCGTGACTGCGCCCCTCCCCACGCCGCAGTCGATAACGACCACCTCGCAAATAACCCCAGACGTAATCCTCGATCGAGCCCTCTTCACTGGGATAGTCCAACTCTGTTATTGGAGGCAGCGTATCGATGCGGAGCAAATTATCCTTCTCCCTTGAGCGCAACGACAGAGCCTTGGGGTAAAGCTCACGAAAATTCCTCACCCCTGCCACCACTCCGTTGATTTCTACCCAGCCAGGGATGCGGGCAAGTTTTTTGTCCGCTATGAAAGCTTCATTTTCATATTTCTGTCTCAGTTCCAAACCATCCTTGCCGATCGCAAAATCACCGACTTGTTGCCCGCCGATTCCCACTCTCGCTTTGCCATCTCCTGCAGCCAACAGTGGCAGTTCCATCGACATCGAACGGATTTTCACCGGCTGCGGATTGCTCGGTCGGTATTTCCCCTCAGCGGGATCGATGCGCTCTTTCAAGCGAGCCGTGTAATTGTGGTTCACCCGAACCGTGCTTGAGCCTGAGTAAAAATGATAACGAACTTCATAGTCAAAAAACGGCTCCCCTTTGTCATTCACATACTTGCCCGCCACCCGAATGCAAACTCGCACTGGTCCCGATTCCTCTACTTCGACCACATCGGGTTTGCGCGCCACATACTCCACGCCATCATCATCGCCCATCACCATTCGCCCAGCACTCGCTATCCCTCGATACCCTTTGCGAACCACATTAAAGAGAGTGAAGTCGGTTTTACTGATTTCAAATTGAACCGCACCGGTATCGACCTTAACCCGATCAGGATTATCCTCCACCAACAACTTCGGTGGAACTATCGTATAACGTATATTTTCAGTAGGCCCTGATCTTAAGGTGTATTTTGCCCCGACTTCGCCATCACTGATAAAATCAACCAACAGCCACCGAGTCGAACCGTCTGGCCATTTTGAAGTTGGTAAAAACTGAGCCTCCACCTCTTTTCTTTCGCTATCCAGTAAAGTCCAAGCTCCCCCGTTAGGTATCATACCCTTGGGGAAAGGCACTCCACTGGTCACGGGGTGACGTCCCGATTTTACTGAAGAACTATCCAGCGAAATCAATTTCAATGGCACTTCCACTTCACCAACTCGCGATCCCCAAACGATCGGAATATGCAGTTTGTGATCTTCGCTAAAAACCATCTCCCCACCTTCAAGCGGCTTTGCTCCCACTCGGTAATGAAATCCCTTACC
>JAJRVS010000076.1 GCA_024277195.1 Verrucomicrobiota bacterium
AACAGGGAATGTTGAAGTTGGGAAGTGAAGAAGGGGACGGAGGGAGCCGAGTCTGCGAGACAGCTGGAGGAACCGTAGCGCAGCGGAGATAGCTGGAGGATACTAACCGAAAGCAAACTACCCGGAAGCAATGATGAATGAAGAGGGGAAGGAATTGTGAATTATGAATGGGGTGGATGTGGGACGCAATGGCATTGCGTGGGTTGGAGGTGGGAGGGGAATATCGAATAATAAATATTGAACTGATGAAGTTGGGAAGTGAAGAAAGATAGGGGGCTCACGCAGAGACGCAGAGACGCAGAGGAAGAAGTTGTTAATGGGGGTGATGAGGATTTTGATTTTGCGAAAGTGATCTCAATGATCTTTTTTGATTGAGCTTTTCCAGTGTTGTTTTTCAAAGCTGGTTATGCTTTGGCCGGCTTTGATGCGAGGCAGGACTTCGTCAACAAGGTAATCTGCCAGTAAGGGTAGATCGTCATCATCCGTTTCGCCGACCCAGGCTGGGATGAGGATGAGGTTATCACTTTGGTCAACATGCTTTTCCGGTGAATCATCGACGGCGATGGTGCGGTCGAGATTCCATCCGCGTTCTTTCAGTTCTTTGAAATCTTTGAGGTATTCATACTTGTCTAGTTCTGGGACGTATCGCCAGGCGCAGTCTTCTCTTGCCCACAGGTATTCGAGTGAATGTTCTGGCGGGAACACCTGCTTCACGATTTGTCTGGCGTATTCGTAATCCGCAGAGGTCCATACGGCCACCTTGAAATGAGCGAAGACGGTTTGCAAAAAGTCTTCCAGCCCTGGTCGGCGATGTACATGAAAATTAAAAACTCGGAAGGTTTCTCCTACGTTTTCATATTGGGTGGTGGAGGAATGAATCAGGGTTTCGTCGAGATCGAGCACGAGCAATGGCTGGTGGTCATCTGCTATGTCTGGCTTAGTCGGGTTCATTTGAATTATTTATTTAGTAAAAAACGGATTTTTGATTTTACAACTTAATCATTGAGCGGTGACGTAGGTGCAACCTTGGCTAGTCGTTCCTCGGACGCTGATTTTTTCAAACGTCTTTCTGCGATGAGTAAATCCACCACCATCCCGTAGCTTTTGAGTCCGGCAGGCTCGCCATGTAATTTGAGCATCGTGTCATGGACTTTGAGGTGTGCTCGTAAAATTTTAACCCTCACTTTTTGCTTGGTTGAAGTAGTTTTTTCTCGCCAGAATGATGAATTGAAGGCCAAATCTCTTTTGATCCCTGGTGCCAGGGAGGGTGCCAGTTCTTTTAAAGATATTCCATCCATGTAGGGCAATAGATCCTTCAACATTTCTATGGCACCTGAATATTGATAGTCTATATCTGGATGTGCTCGACATGAAAGGTAGGCTATATAATCGGCCTCATTCTCTCTAGCGATACCCATTTGATGGGCGATCTCGTGAGCGGTGACGAAGGGTATAGCGGCGGGAGGGAGGTCTAAAGAGACATTGGGCTCGCCGGTAAAAGGAGTGAAAATGCCGCGCAAGGCAAAGAATTTCATTAAAGATGACATCCCCACTGCTTTAGGGTTACAGCTGCCAGCACTAAGGAAGCTATACTGATTTGCTATTTTTTTGGAACCTAAATAGGCCCGGCTCAGGGTTTTTGATTTGCTGTATTTCAATCGCATCACTCCATTTTCGTCTTCATCGATTTTTTCGCGGAGAGCATTGGCTTCAGTAATAAGATCCACGCACAGAGCTTTCAGCTCTGAGCTGGATGCAGGGGAAGTATCTAGCTCCATCGTATCTGCAATCGGCATTCTTTGGCTATTGAGGCCGCAGAGGAATATGTTTATCGCATAAGTTAAACTCGTTAGCGTCAATACATTCACAACGCAATGAGTAAACAGATTTCTGATGTTGCGCTTTTTCTTGAATAGCTGTGTGATCCCGTGAATCGCTTGCCAAAGAATCCAGACGGCAAAAAGCACAAGTAGGCATTCCGCTACAGAAAAGGGAATCCAAGCAGTGGAAAAAGAAAGCACCTTAATCAGCACGGTGTAAATGGATCTTGAATAAATAGTCTCGACGTAATCCGGCCTCATTGAGCCAAGCCATTGAATCCATATCGCAAGAGGCAGGAGGCAAATATACGGCAAGCGCCGTTTCCAACTTATGGGATGATTTTTTGAGTATTTGGTTTTGGGAGTGGGGTCTGGGTTTTGTGCGTTCATAGTATTCGATGACTGGGAGTTAAGTTTTCAAGGCTTGCTTAACTGTGATCGAATGGGCTGTGGTGAATTCATGCAGTGATCCTTTTTTTATAAAATGGAGTTAAGGCAAGCAATCTTTTTTTCACTAGATCGCAATAGCCTCCCATTCCGGGTTATATATATTTGATGACAAAGACACGCTATTAACTAGATTCCCATATCTGTCTGTTGTAGCGGTCGGCAGGGAGGACAGATATGGAAATCTATCCTACGTGGGGTATTGACTTGGCGGCTGGTTTTTCGTAAATGGAAATTATGCCATCAACGCCTAATAGAAAAAGAGAGAGTGTCTTTTCGCATGCGTTCGGGGCTATTGGTTTTGGCGTAGTCGTGTATTTTTCCCATTATAAAGACGAATTCTACTTATCCGCGTTTTGGGGGGTGTTATACGCACTCATGCTTTGGAGTTTGATCGCAAGCTATCGCCCTCCTTTAAATTCTCGTTTCGTTATTTTGGCAAAAATCACCCACCTTCTGATTGTGATAGGGATCATTTACGCCGGATTGTCGCACTTATTCAAAGGTAGCATGGTGTTTGATTTCTACGTGATTCTCGGGGTTTTGGGGATGGCGGTAGTGAATGTGGTGCTTTGCAGCATTCCTGCGGCAAAAGTATCGTGAAATTCACGCTGAGTGTGAAACGGAACGGATTGGCAATCCATTTTACGTGGTGCGCTTTAGCGCTAGAGAGAGGCTGCTTTTAGCAAATACGCTTGCTAAAATGGATTCTGGATTGAGAATATATCCTATGAAATCCCTCCAATCAGTTTTGTTGTTTTGTATTTTTGTTTTTTCCCCGCTAATCGGATCCCGAGCGGCGGATCAGCCTAATATCATGGTCTTTTTGGTGGATGACATGGGGGTGATGGATACGTCACTGCCTTTTCTCACGGACAAACAGGGCAAGGCTAAGCGCTATGCTTTGAATGACTACTACCGCACTCCGAGCATGGAGCGCCTGGCGAAGCAGGGGATTCGGTTCAATCAGTTTTATGCGATGAGCGTTTGCTCGCCGACCCGGGTTTCGATCATGACCGGGCAGAATGCGGCGCGTCACCGCACCACCAATTGGATTAATGAGAACAAAAATAATGCGGGCAAAAACGGTGCGCCGGATTGGAATTGGGAAGGTTTAAAAAAGGGCGATGTGACTTTGCCGGGGGTATTGCGTAAGAGTGGCTACCGGACGATTCATGTGGGCAAGGGGCATTTTGGTCCTTGGGATCACGATGGGCAGGAGCCGTTGAATCTGGGCTTTGATGTTAATATCGGCGGTTCGTCTTTTGGCGCTCCGGGCAGTTATTTTGGTGAAAAAAATTATGGAGCCAATACCAAACGGCGGGGACATGCGGTGCCTCATTTGGAGAAATATCATGGCAGTGATACTTTCCTGACCGAGGCTTTGACGATCGAGACCAAAAAGGCAGTGGCCGAATCGGTGAAAAGCGGCAAACCGTTTTACCTGTATTTTTCTCATTACGCATTGCACGCGCCTTTTGATTCGGATCCGCGCTTTGCGGACCATTATAAAGATTCGGGTAAATCCAAGCAGGCGCAGGCTTTTGCCACCTTGGTGGAGGGCATGGACAAATCGCTGGGCGACATGATGGATCAGTTTGAGCAGCTTGGCATTGCGGAGAATACGCTGATTTTTTTCCTCGGCGACAATGGCAGTGATGCCCCTTTGGGGGATCAGCATGTGGTGGCCTGTGCGGCTCCTTTGCG
>JAJRVS010000077.1 GCA_024277195.1 Verrucomicrobiota bacterium
GAAGGAACATGATCTAAGTTATCGACCTCTGCGCCGTAGCCATTGGAGCAAATGATGTGATCGAAACTGTCTGCAGCGGCTTCTGCCATGGCTAGGTAGTGTTCGGGTTTGAGCACGGGCGGTGCGGATAAAACGCAGATCCGTTGACCCTCGTTTTCCATGTTTTCAACTAATTCACCGGCCGCTCCGATTGCTTGTGGATTGTTGCCAAAGTCTATCAGGACGGTAAAGTTTTTATCGTGGATGGGGTTGCAGCGACCGGGATTGTTTTCGAAATCGCTGGTGAATCTTCTCAGCCCCTTTTGGATGAACTCGATGTCGATGCCCATGCTGAAGGTGATGGCGATGGCAAACATGGCGTTGTCAACCTGATGACGTGCCTGGCCATCAAAAGTAGCGGGGATGTCGAGTGTTTTGAGAATGGGGGTTTCTTCACCGCTGCTACGGATGACGATGTTTTGAACATGGCTGCTTCTTCCCTGAGCCAGCGTGACAATGCTACTTATTTCAGTGGTGGGAATCATGGCAATGCTGTTATCAGGATCGCGGGTGACGAGGCTCAGTTGGCGTCCGCCGAGGTGGCGGATCATGTCAATGCAGAGCGGATCATCGGCGTTGAGCACCACCGTGTCGCGTGCCAATTCGGCGACCACTTGTTTGATGTTGGCCATTCCCTCCAAGGTGTCCGGGCTGTCGAAGGAGATGGGGTCGGGGGTGATGTTGAGCACGGCACTGACGGTGCAGGCGGATAAGGCCAGTCCTTGTTTGAGAATGCTGCTCTGGCCTGCTTCGACAACGGCGGCTTCGATTCTGGAATCAGCGAGTATGCTGCGGGCTCCGTCGTAACCATCATGCTGGCCGTTCACAGTCAGGTGACCATCGACGTAGATGCCGTCGGAGTTAGCCATGCCGGTGAACAAACCGGCTTGACGCAATATGGCATCGACCATGCGGCAGGTGGTGGTTTTTCCGTTGCTACCGCAGATTGCAGCACTGGGGATCAGGCCACGGTGGTTATGGTTACCAGGAAATAATTGGGCAACGATTTTATCGGCGGTATTTGAAGGCTTGTTATTTTCTGCAGGCAGCGCGGGCAGAGTAGGCGGCAGTTCGGGATTGTGCTTGATGGCGCAGATGGACCCTCCAATTTCCAGGTAGGAGAGGGAGATGTCTGGGCTGATAAAGTCGATGCTAAGGATGTTGAGATCGACCACTGCGGCGCATCTCTCGGCCAGGGCGAGGTTGTCGGGGTGTATGTCGACTGCGCAGTCGAGAGATGTGGGTATAGTATTGCGGTCGGCTTGCAGGTTTTTTTTTGTGACTGCGATCACTTTGTTATCAATGATAAAAAAACGATAGGGGTGTCCGCTGATGAAGCTTTCTACTATTATCTGTGGGTGTTGTTGTCGGGTGCGGGTGAACGCCTCATGCAGTTCTGCTTCGTTGTGAACTTTGATTGTGCCGGAGCCTGGTTGCGTCATGCTCGCCGGTTTTACCATTAGCGGGTAAGTGAGGGATTGGGTTAGAGCCAAGGCCTGGTCGACCGTGGTGACAAGGGCTTGCTTGGGCAGCGGGAAACCACTGCGATTGAGTAGGTTGTGATAGAGGCTTTGGTTTTGAGAAATGACATGCCCTAGAGCGGAAGTGTCACTGGAGGAGCTTCGCTGAATGAGTTTCCGGTGGTTGCCGTAACCGGCTTGGATGATGCTGTGGTTGTCGTCTAGGCGGTGCCAGGGGATGTGTTGTTTTTCGAGGGCGTGACTGATATTGCGGGTGTCGGGATCGAGTTGATAGGGGGTAGAGGTGGATGAAAAAAGATCGATTTGTTTTTCGATATCGAAATGTTCGGGAGCTTGTAATTTTTGAGGAAATTTAATGTCAAAACGACGTTGTAGCACGGCGATAAGAATACGAAAACTTAGTGCCACTGCCATACGGGCGACGTTTACCGATTCGTATTCATAGATGATTTCAAAAGTGGCAGATTCGCTGTTGGCGGAGGGGCAGCGTGCGCTTTGATAAAAAGACAGTTGTTGGCCGTTGAGGTTTTGTAGGGTCAGTGCGATCACGGGCAGTAAGTCAATCGCGGCCAGTCCGCTTTTGTGTTGCGAAGCGGAATTAGGGGTAGATGGGAAACTGGGTATTACTGTTGCTAGGGCTTGTGCCAAATGGGCTTTGTTGCATTGGCGATCTTTTTGCAGGAATTCGGGTGCGTCGAAGCGAACCCTTAATACGGGCTTTTGGTGGTAGCGGTTGGGGCCTTCCAGGGCGGTGAGATGAGTGGTTTTCATAGAAAAGTGGGAACAGTTTATTGAGGGGCTATAAGGAGAAAATATATCCTTAATCTTACTTCACAAGTAGCATATTTAGTATAGAGTGGCAGCTATGGCGAAGGTTCCGCAGAATAAAATACCCGGCAAAGAAGTTCCAGCAAAAAAGGCTGGCCGGCAACCTGGGCAGATTAAGTTAGATGTGACTTGCTCGAGGCAGTTCACTTCTTGGCTGCAAGAGCATAATTTAAGCTTGGCTTTCACTACTTATCAGGCGGGTAAGGTTTTTTTCATTGGTTCGACTCCTAATGGAAAGGTGACGGTCTTCAACCGCAATTTTCAACGGGTGATGGGTTTGTGTTGCCCCGCACCCAATACCTTGTGGATGAGTACTTTGTATCAATTGTGGCGTTTGGAAAATACCTTAGAGCCGGGGCAGATGTCTGGGCATCATGATAAAGTTTACGTGCCGCAGGTCAGTTATGTGACGGGGGATGTGGATGCGCATGACATAGCGGTGGATGAAAAAGGGGTGCCTATCTTTGTTAATACGATGTTTTCTTGTCTGGCGCGTCCTAGTGTGTCGCGCAGTTTTGCTCCGGTGTGGAAACCTCCTTTTATTTCGCGTTTGGCTGCCGAGGATCGCTGTCATTTGAATGGCTTGGCGATGGACGGATTCGAGCCAGCTTATGTGACGGCGGTTGCGACTACCGATGTGCATGGTGGCTGGCGAGAGCATCGTCGTGACGGCGGCGTGGTGATCGATGTGCGCACCAATGATATCGTTTGTGAAGGTTTGTCGATGCCGCATTCACCGCGCCTGCATAATGGGGAGCTTTATGTGTTAAATTCTGGAGAAGGCTATTTTGGGAAGGTGGATAGGAAAACTGGCAATTTTGAGCCGATTACTTTTATTCCCGGTTATGCTCGCGGCATGGGTTTCTTTGGCGACTTTGCTATTGTGGGGCTTTCTCAGTGTCGTGAGAACAGGACTTTTTCTGGATTAAATTTGGATAAAGCGCTTGATGAGAAAAAAGTGCAGGCGCGGGCGGGGCTGCAAGTGATCGATTTACGCACTGGTGATTCGGTTCATTTTCTGGAATTGAAGGGCGACGTGCGTGAGCTGTATGATGTGGTGGCGATTCCACAAACTCAGTCGCCTTCAGCGCTTGGTTTCATGACGGATGAGATTCGGCGTAGTATTAGTATCCAGCCGGTGGAAGGCATTCACCCTGCTCCTAAAAAAGTAATGGGAGGAAAATCTTTGCAAGAGAGAAGCAAAGCGAAAGAGATTGATAGAGAACTATCGGATTCAGACGATGAAAGCTGAGGGGATCACTGTGCGGATTGCTGCCGCCGGCGAGGATCTCGACCCGTATAGAAGGCGGTTGCCGCAGGCGTTTATGAGCCTGCCACGACCCCTTTTTTTTCTTGCTGAACAGGGGGAGTTGAGTGAAGTAGTGGGCTTGGCTTCGCTTAGGGTGCTGGGTGGTGGTGAGAGGAAAGAGGCTCGTTTTCAACTGTTGGTATTTCCTGAACACCGGCGAAAAGGTGTGGGAAGGCAACTGATGCAGGCTGTTTTGGATCAGGCGCAGCGAGAAGGAAGTGTTCGTTTATTGGCAGGGGTGCCTGTGGGTGAAGGAAGTGAAGATGGACTTTTTTTTGAGTCACTGGAGCGCTATGAGATCAAGCGCACTTTGCAATATTTTAAAATCACAACGGCTGATGCGTGGGAGGTGGTCGCTCCGCTGGCAAAAAGGATTTTTGAGCGAGAGCGGTTTAGCCAATCTTATGAGATTGTCACCCTTGAGCAGGCGAAGTTGCCTTTTGTGAAAGAGTTTGTATTGAAGTATTTGGGAGGAATCCCCGATGCCTTGGTAGATCGATTGAGAGGTGGAGCTGGCGGTTTTTTGCCAAAGCTCTCGGTAGTGATCCGCTCGAGTCAAGGGCCTGTGGCGGTATTGTTGATTCGCAAAGGCAAACGTGGTTTGGTGATCGACTCGCGCGTGGTATCGCCAGAAGTTCGTGGCACTTGGATTAATGTGGCTTTGATGTTCACCTTTGCAGAAAAACTAAGAGCTTTGGGAATTAAGGAGGTTTATTTCGAAGGGGATACTCTTTTGCACAAAGATACGATCAAGTTGGCTCGTCGCTTTGGCGGTAAGTTGGTCGAGAGTAATGTGCTCTACGGCTGTGATTTGTGAGAGGGGGGTTTCTAAAAAAAGCTTTGCAACCATGCCATTTGCTGGGGCAGGGTGCGGGCGAGGTCGTAGTGGTCGAGCACGGTTTGGCGAGCGGCTTGACGGATGCCTTGTTGGTCTTGCGGGTGGTCTAATACTTCGCTGACTTTTGCGGCGATGGCTTCGGTATCAAAAAAATCTACCAGGTAGCCATTTTCTCCATCGCTGATGACTTCGCGAACGGGTTCGGTATCGGAGGCGATTAGCGGGCAACCACAGGACATCGCTTCGACGGTGCTCCACGATAGCACAAAAGGCCAGGTGAGATAGACGTGGGCGGAGGAGGCTTGCAGCACTTGCAGGTATTCGTTATAGGGTAGCAGACCAGTGAAATGCAGTCTCGAATGATCGAGATTGAGTTCTTCCAGGGCGGCTTCTTTGTAGCTTTTGCCTTGAGGATGAGGATCGCCGTAGGCAACTCGATCTTGACCGCAAATGACGAAGTGACATTCTGGGCGTTGTTTTTGCAGGGTCTCAACGGTTTTCATGAACTGGGGAAAACCGCGAATCGGCTCCATGCCTCGGGCAATGTAGGTGACGATTTCCTTGGCTCGGGAAAGGTCCAGATTCAGGTGGGGCAGGACTAATGGGCGGCGGTCGTTAGGCCAAGGTTGGAAGAAATCGGTATCCACTCCATCGTGAAGGACTTTGATTTTATCCCGGTATTCGACGGGAAATTGATCGGCTTGCCACTGGGTCGGGCTGAATCCTGCATCGCAACTGTAGAGGTCGGTGAGAATAGGAGCGTTGCGCACGCGACTGTGAAGGATGGCGTTTTCAGACAGAGGGGTGCTTTGGTCAAAGGTGTAGAGTGGACTGTCGGCGCGGTAATACCACTCGAAGTAAGCTAGGAACTTGGCGTGAGGGAAGGCATCCTTCATGAATAAGGTGGGACCCCAGCCAGAGTGCCCGAAGATGATGTCGGGCACAAAGTGATTGGCTTTCAGTTGGGCGGCGATGCGGTAGGCATCCTGTCCTGTTTTCACTGCGGTTTCTGTGCCTTGCACGAAGCTGTGGGTTTGTGGTGTAACTTTTATATTGTCTCGGAAGAGATATTTTTCGACACCTTCGATTTCTCCTTCGTGACGCCCTGTGGCAAAAACCACAGTGTGGTCTAGGCTTTTGCCCATGGCGGTCGCCAAATGACGGAACTGAGCGGGGAAGTTTTTATGGAGAAAGAGGATGCGCACTGCAAAATTTGAGATTTGAGATTGAAAATTTGAGACTGGGAGGATGTCTTTTTGCAAAAAAAGGGTTTCGGTGGACTCTCGCAAAGAACGCTAAGAATCGGAACGAAGTGTAGATAACTGGAGAAAACAACTCAAAAGTCTCATCACCAATATTTTTAGAATTTATTTAGGCAAGGCGTTCAATCTCTGCTGGGTTGTGCTCATAATTCAACATGATGGTGGAAGGTTTGTTGTAGATGGTGTTGGTTCGACTAGGGGTATTTTAAAAATCACAGGTGAATTTACGCAGGGCAGTTCGTATAGATGCCAACTCTATACCCATGCTGTATGTGATTGCTATAGCGAACATGGAGTTATCTACATGGTGTCGCGCGAGACCCTCAGATGTGGCGGGGATGTCCAATGTTCTGAGCACTATGGTTTCTTTACCATTGGCACGAAGGACGATATTTTGAGCATCACCGCTTTTTCCGGGCGCCAAAGTAACTAGGCTTTCCGCGGTTGCTATCGCGATCATGACAGCGCTGTTATCTGGGTCACGCGTGACAATTGTGAGTTTGCGCTCACCAAGGTTAGCTATCATGTCGATGCAAAGTGGGTCGTCTGCGTTCAAGACTATGGCCTCTTGAGCAAGCTCGGCGACAAGTTGTTTGATGTCTGCCATTTCTTCCAGGGTTTCCGAACCGTCACAACTGAGATGATCTGGAGTGACATTCAATACTGCGCTAACGGTGCAGGAGGAAAAGCCGATGCCGGTTTCAATGATGCCACCCCTAGCAGTCTCAATTACGGTAGCTTCTACTCTGGGATCTGTAAGAACAGTCCGAGCACCATTAAAGCTTGCATGGTCTCCTTTCATGACCAAACGGTCGCCGATGTAGGTCCCCTCGGAATTCGCCATGCCTGTGAAAAGTCCGGATTGTCGTAAGATTGCATCTACCATCCTGCAAGTCGTGGTTTTGCCATGGGCTCCGGTGATGGCCGCGCTGAGTATCACACCATTCCTGCTATCATTTTTTGGAAACAGGTGCTCGACAATGGCGCCGGCAACATCCCGAGTTTCGCCTCCTTCAGCAAACCAATGAGGGCGAAGGCCGGGACCAACATTAATCTCACATATTTCACCTCCATTTTCGAGATATGAGCGGGAAATGTCGGTCGAGATGAAATCGACTCCGACAATATCCAATCCTGTCACTGCAGCCACTCTTTCAGCCATGGCAATGTTGTCTGGATGGACTTGATCAGTCATGTCTATTGAGGTCCCCCCCGTACTCATATTAGCGGTTCGTCGCAGAGCAACCACTTGCTCTGGTTCCGGCACGGAGCTCAAGGTCAAGCCCTGTTCACGCAGGCAGTCCTGAGCCAGTTGATCTAGTTCGATTTTGACGTAGTGGCGGCCATAATCTTGGCCTCGATCGGGGCGCGAGTTGAGTGTGTCCAGAAGTGCCTGTACAGAACTTCGGCCGTCACCCACCACATGACCAGGTAGGCGCTTGGCTACAGCAATCACAGTATTTCCGACGACTAAAAAACGATGATCCTCTCCGGCGATAAAGGATTCGATTATCACTCGTTTGGATATCTGTTGTGCTCGGGTTAAGGCAGCTTGCAGTTCTGTTTCATTTTGGATTCCTATGGTGATCCCTCGGCCTTTACTTCCCATGGCAGGTTTCATGACAATTGGATATCCGATTGATTGAGCGCAATCAATAACTTGTTTTAAAGATGTGGCTACAGCTTGTTGAGGGACTGGGAATTGAGTGCGTTGAAGTAAAGCGTTGGTTAATCTTTTATCACGAGATATGATATTGCTTGGAACAGCCGTTTGACTGGTAATGGTTTCAATGAGGAATTTTCGGTGTATTCCATAACCGGCCTGGATGATACGAGAAGTATCATCCAGGCGATGCCAGGGGATGTTTTGTTCTTCGAGGGCACGAATAATGTCTCTGGTGCTGTCATCCAGTGAGTATAGAGCTGTGGTTTCAACAAAGTGAGCGATTTGTTGTTTGATATCGAAATGCTCAGGCACTTGCAAAGTTTTGGGTAGGCTGGCAGCAAAACAATGCTGGAGTACGGCAAAAATAATTTTGAGGCTAAGAGTTGTTGCGAGTCGAGCTGTCTTAGAAGATTCGTATTCGAAAACTATTTCGAAGCAACCGGGAGAGCTTTCCGGGGATGTGATTCGAGAGTATTGCTGAAAACTTAGTTGGCATCCTGACAGGTTCTGTAGCGCTAGGGCGATGATGGGTATCAGGCCGGTGGATGTGATATCTAGATCATTTTTTTTCGTGGAAGCTACGATTTTAGAAAATCCAGGAATTAATCCTGATAAAGTTTTCTTCAGTGCACCTAGGTTAGGCAATCGTGATGCGTGCTGAAGCTCTGCGATGTCAAATCTGGCCCGAAGTATGGGACGCAAGCAGTAGCGGCTGGGCCCTGGAAATACTGTGATGCTAATGATTTTCATGCGGATGCTGGGTGGAAGAGGTTGAATCAGATAAGAGGGTTATCTGTTTTTAAGTTTCACTACCTTTTAATCCAGCTTAGGTGGTTAGCCAGGGTGTTTTTTAGGCTGTAGTGGTCGATGATGTGTTGGCGGGCGTTTTTGCGGAGGGTTTTCATTTGCTCGGTGTCCTGTAGAGCTTCTTCTATTTTGGCAGCGATGGCGTCGGGGTCGAAAAAATCGACTAACAGACCGGTTTCGTAGTCGGTGATGATTTCGGTGATAGTGGGAACATCGGCACCGATGACCAGACAACCGCTTGCCATGGCTTCCATCATCGACCAAGAGAGGATGAAGGGACGGGTGAGATAGACGTGGGCTGAGGAGGCTTGGTAAACTTGACGCAGTTCGTCGTGGGGCAGTTTGCCGGGGAAGTGGAGGCGGGATTCATCGAGCTGCAGGGTGCTGAGCATTTCATCTTTCCAGCTTTTGCCGTCAGTGCGTTGGCGACCATAGACGACGCGGTCGTCGCCGACGATGATGGCGTGCAGATTGGGGTGGGTACGCTGGAGTTTGGCGATGGCGCGCATGAATTGCGGAAACCCGCGGTAGGGCTCCATGCCCCAGGCGGTGTAGGTGATCAGTTGCTCTGCTTGTGAGAGATCGAGACCGATGCGGTCGAGTTTGAGTTTGGCTCCGGCGATGGGTTTGCAGAGTTCGGTATCGAAGCCGTCGTTGATGACGTCGATTTTAGGTTTCCATTCATCCGGAAACTGTTGATGTTGCCAATGGGTAGGGGTCATGCCGCGATCGCAGGCGTCGAGGTCGAGTAGGATGGGGGAGTTTTTCATCCGGATACGGGCTTCGTCGTCTGGGCTGGGCGGGTAGGCGGGATCGAAGTCCACGTCGCTGCCGTAGGCGTGGTAGAACCATTCGAAATAGCACAATAGACGGCTTTTGGGGAAAACGTCTTTGATGAAAAGAGGCGGTCCCCATCCGGAATGTCCGTAAACTACGTCGGGCACGAAACCTTCTTTTTTGAGTTGTTTGGCTAATTGGTAAACCGCTTCGCCAGTGATCACGGCGCGTTCTAGTCCGTGTAGGTAGTGGTGGGTTTCTACCTTTACTTGACGTTTGGCTTGGAAGCAGACTCGCCGCACGCTGGGCAGTTCGCCTTCTTTGCGGGTGGTTCCGAAGATCACTTGATTATTTGGATCTTTCGCCAAGGCGGTAGCGACGTGGGGGAACTGGGCGGGAAAATTGTCGTGAAGAAAGAGGATGCGCATGTTGAAAGCAGGAATTCGAAAGTGTAAGTAAGTATGCCGTATTTGACGTAGAAAAATGAGTTACTCCTACTCAAGTTACCCCATTTTTTTCGCCCGTGCATAACGAAGTTGCCACATCATGCGAATGCCGCCCCTGTTTTCGGTTTCTACACCAATGTAATGGTGAATGGCTTCACTCACCTGCTCACGGTTTGCTTTTTGCAGGTTAAACAGGCTTATACAAAAATCGATCATTTGATCCTCGCTGGTATAGACCCACGGAACGGTGCGGAGTTCCTCCTCAACATGCGAGAAGCCACATTCAGTCAGTTGTTCTGTCCATTCACCTTCGGAGAAAAACATACCGTCGTGGCCACCTGGCACAAACTCATCGACAAAGATATTCAGGAAGTCGGCGGTGCCAGTGCCGCAGGCGACGTCGGCAACAGCGATGCGGCCACCCGGCCGCACGAGTCGATGCCATTCTCTGTAAATGGGGCGTTTGTCCGCGATGTGGTGAAGGCCTGCCAGACTTACCACCGCGTCTAGGGATTTGCTCTCCAGGCTGGTAACAGCATTAGCTGGTTCTAGGATCACGCGAAAAAAAGGATCGATCGCCGCGGAAAATTGTTCTGCAGGTTCGACACAGATGACAGTGACTTTATCGCCAAATTGTTTGCGGATACCGTCTGCCAAGTAGCCTCCGCCGGCCGGCACATCGATGATAGTTTCACCCGTGCTGGGATTGAGTAAATTGATCAGCGCAATACGCTCTGCTTCCCTTGCTCCGGGGCACATCGTGGTGGCTTCGTTGTAGAGATGGCCGCGGGCGTTGAAGATGTCTTTGTAATCGGTCACTTGTGATTTCAGATTGACTGGAAAAGGCTAGAAGTTGTGGTTGAGAGTTTGCAATAGTTGCCGCTTGCATCTTAATGCTTGGTCTCTAAAATGCCGTTGTCAAAAATATTTCGGGATCGACTGTATGCCACAAGGCATTTTCGCAGTATCGTTGA
>JAJRVS010000078.1 GCA_024277195.1 Verrucomicrobiota bacterium
GCTCCCATCGATGACGAGCAAATGATCGAAGACATCCGCTCTTTTGCTAATACCTACGGCATCGGAGTCTCCACCTTTGGCATGGAAGCCGACGCGCTCGATGATATGCCCGAGCCCGCCACTATTCACAATTTCCTCACCCGCGAATTCGAAGCGATCCAATCGCTGTTCACCTACCGCCGCATCACCACGCCGCGGGACAAAAAGAATTTCGACTGGCAGAAAATCCGGGAGCACCGTAACGATAACCCCGACTTTTCCCGTTTTGAAAAATGGATTTCCCGCTGCCTGGTTGATAAAAAAGCCTACAGCATCAACGAATTCATCAACCTGTCTCCACGCGACGACTCTTCAGACTCCGGGAAAGAAGCGGAGTCGGCTGCGTAGAACCGAACGGCAATTCTGTTTTTTCAGCTTACCCGTGCCCCCTTTCCAGCGTAAGTTATCCCCGTGCCGGCCCTTTCCAACATCTGCATCCAACTGATCGAAGACAGCTTACATGAGCTCGATCAAGCCCGTGCCTTGGAAAACGAAAAAGTGGTGCATCAACTGCGCGTGCTGACCAAACGCTTGCGCGCTGCCTGGCATTTAGCTCAACCCGTGTGCGGTAAAAATCTTGCCCAACAACGCCGCACGGCCCTGGCTGAAACTTCTGCTCAACTTGCAGCTTCGCGCGATCAATCCGTGCAATTAGCGCTGGCGAAAAAATTCCACCAAGCGCATCCGGAAATCTCCGAAAAAACACTGGCAGCTTTATTCGAAACTGCCACGCTGGACAAACAAGCTGCACACACTCCCTCTGTCGCAGATACAAAAAACGCTTTTGCCAGCGAAACCGATGCCTGGAAAAAAGTCCAACTCGGTGACAAAGAGCGTTCCATCCTGCGTCACCGTTGGCGGCACAGCTTGAAAAAAGCTCGTTCCCTGGCTAAAAAAACCTGCCAATCCAGCTCGGCTGACCGCTGGCATGACTGGCGCAAAGCCGTCAAACGCCTGCGTTATCAACGTGAATTCCTGGCAATGATCCATCCCCGTATTCTAGGCAAACACGATCTGCGCATCCGCCAACTCGGCACTCGTCTCGGAGACCACAACGATCTGGTCATTTTTGCCAAACGTCTCACCCCAAGCGCCATGGCTGCAATGGAAACTGCCGAGCTGAACCAGCTCAAAAAAGCGCTCGCCATGGAAGACCGGAAGATCAAAGGAAACTGCCGCCGTCTGAGCAGGAAATTGTTTGGTTAATAAACTGTTTCTCTCACGCAATAGCGCCCCGCTCTTCATTTGACGGCAGCCCGCCTCTCCTCCATCTTTGGCGCTCCATGAAATCTCGTTTTTTCCTTACCGGCTTTTCCTTATTCACCTCTCTGACCTTCGGCCTACAGCTTGCCGAGGCCGTGCCCTCCGGCACCGCCCCAGATAAAGGCAAAAGCAAAACCGCCCCCAAAAGCAAGGCGGTGATCGAAAACGAAGCCAAGCTGCGCATCGCCAACTTTGAAACTCCCGAAGGCTTTGTCACCAAACTGTTCGCCGATGAGTCCCAGACCCAGAATTCGTCCGCCATTTGTTTCGACAGCAAAGGCCGCCTCTACATTGCCGAACTGCCTCGCTGGAAACAAGGTGTCGAAGACATCCGCGACAACCAGGACATGCTGTTCGAGGACAACGCCATCCAAAGCAGCGCGGAGCGGCTGGCGATGTATAAAAACCACGCCGACCGCCGACCGCTCTCCCACTACAATACCGTCGGCGAACGCATCGTGATCGTCGAAGACACGAATCAGGATGGCAGAGCTGATAAACATTGGATCTTTGCCGATGATTTTAAAGATGCGCTCGACGGCCCCGGTATCGGTTTGCTCGATTTGGGCAAAGGCAAGATGCTCTATACCAACATCCCTCACCTGTGGTTATTAGAAGACAAAGATGGGGACGGCAAAGTGGATCAGCGAACTTCGTTGCAAGATGGTTTTGGTATCCGCATGAGTTATTCCGGTCACGATCTGCATGGACTGGTGCGCGGCCCCGATGGCCGAGTCTATTTTTCGCTCGGCGACCGTGGTTATTCGTTCACCACCAAAGAAGGCCGCACTTACCATGACCCCGCCCGCGGGGCGGTGTTCCGTTGCGATCCCGACGGATCTAATCTCGAAGAATACTACCGCGGCCTTCGCAATCCACAGGAGTTGGCCTTTGATCAGTTTGGCAACCTGTTCACCTGCGACAATAATGGTGATCAATGGGACAAAGGACGTTTGGTTTATATCCTCGAAGGCGGTGACTCTGGTTGGACCGCCGGCCACCAGAGCATTCTGAATTTTCACCAACAACTCAAACTGCGTACTCAAACCTACGCTCACCCCGATCGCAAACGCATTCCGATGACCTCATGGTTGACCGAATCGCTGTGGGAACCTCAACACCAAGGACAGCCCGCCTGGATTCTACCGCCCATCGATACCATCTCTTGGGGGCCCTCCGGTTTTGTTTTCAACTACGGCGGCACCGCCTTCCCCGAACGTTACAAAAATCACTTTTTTGTCTGTAACTTCGGCGGATCGCGTGCAGACATCGAAACCTTCGGCATCGAAAGCAATGGGGCAGGTTTCAAATCCACTGATCATCACATCTTCATGAAAGCCATGGGTCTGACCGATGTCGAATTCGGCCCGGATGGAAAAATGTATATGAGCTGTTTCAACAACAACGGCTGGAGCAAACAGGACGTTGGAAATGTTTACACCCTCGCCGATGAAAAACTGCTAAAAAGCCCAGTGGTTCTCGAAACCAAAAAACTCCTGCTCAGCCCCTTCGATGACCGCTCAAATACCGACCTCGACCAGCTACTCTCCCACCCCGACATGAGAGTGCGCCAAAAAGCACAATTTGCCTTGGTCGAAAAAAACCAAGCTGCCGCCACTGGGTTACTCAAAACCGCTGCAGTCAAAAAAGACAACCCTCTGCTCAAACGCTTGCATGGCATCTGGGGACTCGGACAGCTCAGTCGAAACCACAGCGAATTATTAAGCACTCTCATTTTACTACTCAAAGACGAGCAAGTGAAGGTGCGCACCCAGGCGGCCAAAGTGCTCGCCGATTCTCGCAGCCTGGAAGCGGGAGACGCCCTGCTCGCCGCCCTCGATGACCCCTCAGCTCAAGTTCAGGCCCAGGCCGCCATCGGTGTTGGAAAATGTAACAACGTTCAAGCACTGGACAAACTCTTCGAGACGCTCACTGAAAATGACAACCAGGACGTCTTCCTTCGTCACGCTTGCGTAATGGGCTTGTGGTATCTGAATCAGAAGGAAAAAATGCTCAAAAAGATAGATGATGAGTCCCCCGCCCTACGCCTCGGCCTGCTACTGACTCTGCGTCGCTTGAAAGATCCCCGGGTAAAATATTTCCTGAGCGACCCCGACCCCAAAATCGTCGGCGCCGCCATCCGTGCGATCAATGATGAAAACCTAGAACACGCCCTGCCCGCTCTCGCCAAACACCTCGAAAAATACATCGAGCTGGAGGACGGAACCTCCCTGCCCCAAGGTCACCGTGATTTCATCCAACAAACCCGCTTGATCAACGCCAATTTTCGCCTTGGAAAAAATGAGCACGCCAAACGTCTGCTGGACTACGCCGCCAATGACCGTTTGCCCGAATTTGTACGCCTCGAAGCCCTCAACGCCATAGAGGAATGGCCTCATCCAAACGTCATCGACTCCACACTTGGCATTTTCCGTCCCCTGGATGTCAAAACTCGCGACGACATCAGTAAAACGGTGCAAGCAGGTTTGCCTGCTATTCTTAAAGTCGCCCAAAACAGCCTGCTCGCCGCCGCCACCAAGCTCGCCGGACAGTATCAATTCGAAATACCCGCCCCCCTGCTGATCCAGCAACTGGGCAACGCGCAAACCGATACCGCACTGCGCATCATCTGCCTGCAACAACTGACCCAACGCAAGGCTGCCGAATTGAACCCTTTGTTTGCTCAAATACTGAACGACAAAAATTCTCTGATCCGCAAAGAAGCCCATGCCGCTCTGTTGCAAATCGATCCCGCACGCGGCACCGATGAAACTCTCAAACTCGCCCAGTCTAAAAACCTTCAAGATCGACAGAATGCCTACTCCTTGTTAAGCTCGATCAACTCTCCGAAAGTAACCAGCCTGTTCACTCAACGACTCACTGATTTGCTCAACAAACAAGAGCTTGCAGGCAGCCGTCTCGACTTAATCGAAGCGGCCGCAAAACTCAAAGATCCCACGGTTGATGAAAAACTCAAAACTTACACCGCTTCCCTCGACCCCAAAAACATCCTCTCAGCTTACCAGGTTTGCATCGAAGGAGGCGACGTCGCCAGAGGCAGAACCGTCTATACCAACCACCCCTCCGGACAGTGCAGCAAATGCCACACCATCAACAGAAATGGCGGCATCGCCGGACCCGATCTCAGCGAAGTCGGCAGTCGCCAGAAATCAGACTACCTGCTCGAGTCCTTGGTCAATCCCAGCGCTTATGTGGTTCCCGGATACGGACTGACCATGGTCACGCTCAAGAATGGCAGCAGCATCGGCGGCAACTTGCTTGAAGAAAACCCGCAACACCTGGTAATAAAATTCCCCGATCCTAAAGACAGCGCAAAAAGCATCGAAAGAAAAATCCTGCTCAGCGAAATCAAAGACCGCCAACCGCCGATCTCCGCCATGCCTCCTGTGGGTTTGCTGATGAGCAAATACCAACTGCGTGATTTGATCGCCTACCTCGGCAGTTTGAAAAAATAACGCCTTGCTCAGAAACGCCACGCTCGTTAATAGACAGGCAGGAAATCCTGCCCTAATATGGGACACTCTTTTAAAACACCGCCATGGACATCTCACACATCGCCAATCTTGCCCGCATCGAACTGACCGATGACGAAATCTCCCGCTTTGACGCCCAACTCAGTCAGGTATTGGAATACGCGGCCAAGTTAAAAGAAATCGACGTCAGTGGCATCGAACCAACCGCCCACACCTACCCTATCTTCGATGTCGTTCGTGAGGACATCGCACATGACGAAAATTTCACTGCCGAAGAGGCTCTTTCCAACGCTCCCAGCGAAGCACTGCAACAGTTCAAAGTGCCCAAAGTCATGGATTGATCCGCCTCGATCGCTGACCCTTTCATTTATTTTTCACCTAGCTTTATTTTTCTGATGCCAACCATCACCGAACTCCGAGCCTCTTATCAATCCGGCGACCTCACTCCGGGCGACGCCATTCGCACACTGTCCAAGACCATTGATAACACCGATGGTGAGATCAAAGGTTATATTTCCTACGACACTGACGCCGCACTCGCCGAAGCTCAAAACGTCGACCTTTCACTCCCGCTCGGAGGAGTGCCGATCGCGATCAAAGACGTCATCAATGTCAAAGGCCAGCCCTGCACTTGTGGCTCAAATTTTCTCGATCAAAAATACACCGCGCCCTATGACGCCGGAGTGATCAAAAAACTTCGTGCCGCCGGAGCCATCCCTTTTGGACGAGCCAACATGGATGAATTTGCCATGGGTTCCTCCACCGAGAACTCCGCCATCCAGACCACCCGCAATCCCTGGGACACCTCCCGTATTCCCGGTGGCTCATCCGGCGGTTCCGCCGCTGTTGTCGCGGCTAACGAAGCCATCGCCGCACTGGGTTCGGATACCGGTGGCTCCATCCGCCAGCCCGCCGCCCTCTGCGGTTGCGTCGGACTCAAACCCACTTACGGACGTGTATCCCGTTATGGCCTGGTTGCTTTTGCTTCTTCGCTCGATCAAATCGGCCCAATGACCCAAACCGTCGAAGACGCCGCCCTGCTCTTGCAAGCCATTTCCGGTCACGATGCCCATGACTCCACCTGTGTGAAAGATGCCGTGCCCGACTACAGTAGTTTTGTCGGACAAGACATCAAAGGCCTGAAAATCGGCCTCCCCAAAGAGTATTTTGCCGAAGGCCTCGATGCCGAAGTAAAAAATACCGTCGAAGCAGCCATCGCCCAGCTCGAATCCCTCGGAGCCGAACCGGTAGAGATTTCTCTCCCTCACACCGAGTATGCGGTCGCCACCTATTACATCATCGCCACCGCCGAAGCCTCCACCAATCTCGCCCGATTTGACGCCGTCCGTTATGGTCGCCGCGCACCAGACGCCGACAACCTTATCGACCAGTATCGTCGCTCACGCGAACAGGGATTTGGAGAAGAAGTCAAACGTCGCATCATTCTCGGCACCTACGTTCTCAGTTCCGGATATTATGATGCCTACTATTTGCAGGCACAAAAAGTCCGCACCCTGATCCGCAAAGATTTCACCGAAGCTTTTGAGAAAGTAGATCTCATCGCCTCCCCCGTCACCCCCACCCCCGCCTTCAAGATCGGCGAAAAATCCAACGACCCCATGGCGATGTACCTCGCAGACATCTACACCATCTCTGCCAACCTCGCCGGCATCTGCGGCATCTCCGTCCCTTGCGGCTTCACCCAAAGTGACGACCACAAACCACTGCCCGTCGGCCTACAGCTCCTAGGCAAACCCTTCGCCGAAGGCGACCTGATCAAAGCCGCCCACGCCTACGAAAAAAGCACCACCTGGCAGAAAACAGCCCTATAACTCCAATTAGGGGTCAGGCAACAATTCTTGACAAATCCTCTAAAACTACCTAACCTGCCATCATGGCGAGGCAGATCAGGGTCGAATTTAAAGGCGCTTTTTATCATGTGATGGCACGAGGCAATCACAAAAACCCCATATTCTCCGCCCCTAATGGAGCCGATGAAAAACTTTTCATCAACACCCTCGCTGACACTTGTGAGCGTTCGGGCTTCAGAGTATGGGCATGGGTATTGATGAAAAATCACTATCATCTCATGCTCGAAACTCCACAGGGAAACCTGGTGGAAGGAATGTCCTGGTTACAAAACACCTACACCCGTCGATTCAACGTTCGACATCGGGAGTGGGGACGTCTGTTTGGAGATCGCTACAAAGCTGTGCTTATTCAAAACGATAGAGATCAAAATCCAGGAGGATCCGCTGGTTATCTTTCCACCGTCATTGATTACGTGCACCTCAACCCAGCAAGAGCAGGCTTAATTAATAGTAAAAAGAACGAAAGCTTGCTCGATTACCCTTGGAGCAGCGCAGCCAAAGCTTACGCTTTAAGCCCCGGCAAACGCCCCAACTGGATGGCTGTGGACGATGGGCTTGCACTATTTGATCTCCCCGACAAAGTGTCAGGACGGCGGAAATTTATTACCCGCTTAGATGACCGCATAGCGAGTGAGGAAGCTGAAGAATGTGGGCTACCTGAAATCGAAAGTCAAAGTTTGCAGAGCACGCTTCGACGCGGATGGTATTGGGGCAAAGAAGAATTCCGCGAGAGCTTGTTGAATCGACTGGAGCAACGAGAGCAAAACACGCCTACCAGCCGTAATTACACCGGAGGAAGCCAAGCCCTCGACCACTCCATACAGATGGCCGAAATAATCATCTCAGAAGGAGTTGATTATTTTAATTTGAAATCCACTTCAGAAGAAGCCTTCAAGCAGTTAGCCAAGGGATCGGTAGAGCGAATCGCTGTTGCATGGGCCATATATAAAAAAACATCCGTACCTCAAAAGTGGATTGCTAAAAGGCTAGGCATAAGTAACGCTGCCAATGTTAGCCAACAGGTGCGCAGATTTGATAAAAATCCAAACGAACATCCCCTTCCTGAAGTGCAAAAATGGATAACACTGCACAGTTTTTGATTTTTGTTGCCTGACCCCTAATTTGATTATGCTCCACGACTTTTTATTTGATATCGGTAATGTTATTTTGAAGTTTGATTTCAGTTTAGCGGTGCGCCGCATTGAGTATCGTTGCTCAAAGGTGCACGCAGATGAAATTTTGCCTACTATCTCAGATCTTACAGATGGTTTAGAATCGGGGGAAATCAGTACCGACGCTTACATTGCGGAAGTCAGTGAGCGCTTGGGATTTTCGGGATCCGCTGAGGACTTCATTCGGGCTTTTGAAGACATTTTTACACCTAATTTGAAAATGATAACCCTGATTCATCAACTCAAACAAAAGGGGCACCGCTTATATTTGCTTTCAAATACCAACGGCATTCATGTCCCCTTTTTTACTCGTGAATACCCGGTATTTGATCATTTTTCCGGCGCAACCTACTCTCATGAAATAGGCTGCATGAAACCTAATGCCGGAATTTATCAAAGCGCCATTCAGCAATTTGAGCTCAAAGCTGAGAGCACCATTTACATTGATGACTTGGAAGCAAACGTTGTCGCAGGCAGCGATTTGGGTTTACTGGGCGTTTACTACGATCCCGAGCAACACCAACGCCTGATCAATGACCTGCGCCAGCACGGTATCGCAGTCAGCGACTGAGATCTTCCTGATAGAGCACTTTGAAGCCGGCATCGAGCAAAACGGAAGTTCCAAACTCCGCGTCCTCTACACTCAAAGCCAAAGCGGAGCAATCGTTGGGTTGACTGAGCAAGGGGTAGGCAAAATTGATGTTGGTCTCGGCCTCCTGCAGCGTCTGCAAACAATCTGCCAATCCCACTGCTCCATGTCGCAGCTCCACCACCACCAAATCTGTCGCACTGAAAGGGATGCCGCGCTCCATAAACAGAGCCTGCACGGTATCCGGATCACTCACCAGCAAACGCACGATGGTTGCATCCGTCGACTCCTTGATGCTCAAGCCAAGCACCACCACGTGATGGTCATTAAGCAACCTGACAATTGAAAGCAAAGCGCCCACCTGGTTTTCCAAGAAAACCGCAATCTGCCGAACAGCAGTACCTGATATTGTAATTCCTCCGTCGTCCATTTGATTCTAAAACCGTCTCCCCCCTCTTTTACTCGACGGTCACACTTTTGGCAAGATTTCTTGGTTTATCTACATCACAACCTCGCGCCACAGAAAAATGGTAGGATAACAACTGCAATGGAATCACCGAAAGAATCGGATTGAGGCACTCAATGGTTTCCGGCACATAGATCACATCATCAGCAAGGCGATCCAGTTCATCATTGCCCTCGGTGGTGATAGCGATCACTGGCCCTTTGCGGGCTTTCACCTCTTCGATACTGCTTAGATTCTTTTTGAATACCGAATCTTTCGGTGCCACAAAAACCGAAGGCAATTCCTCACTCACCAGAGCGATCACCCCATGTTTGAGTTCAGCACTGGCATGGCCTGAGGCAAAAATATAACTGATTTCCTTCATCTTCAGAGCGCCCTCTAGGGCAGTCGAATAATTGAACTGCCTACCCAAGTAAAGCATACCTGGTGCATCTATATATTTCAGTGCGATTTCTTTAATACGATCACTCTGTTTCAGCACTTCCCTGATTTTATCTGGCAAGGCTCGAAGTTCTTTGATGATTTCCTGCCCGTCACTCACCGACATATCCCGCATTCGCCCCAGCAGCAAAGCGAGTAAAGTCAGCAGGGTGAACTGCGAAGTAAAAGACTTTGTCGCCGCTACTCCGATCTCTGGACCGCAATGCATATAAGCCCCTCCATCGCTCTCCCGCGCAATGGTACTGCCCACCGCATTGACAAGACCCAGCACACGGAAGCCTTTGCGTTTGGCTTCGCGTAAAGCTCCCAATGAATCAATCGTCTCCCCACTTTGACTGATCACAAAAACCAGGGTGTTTTTATCCATCGGCACATTGCGGTAGCGAAACTCACTAGCGATCTCCACCTCGGTCGGAATCCTTGCCAGCGCTTCGATCAAGTGCTCTCCTGCCATCGCGGCATGACAGGCGGTGCCACAGCCAACCAGCACAATGCGATCCACATCACGTAATTCTTGAGGACTCATTTGCAATCCCCCCAACTTGGCAGAAGCCTCTTCATCAGAAAGCCTACCACGAAAGGCGTTTTCAACGGACTCCGCTTGCTCAAAAATTTCTTTAAGCATGTAATGAGGGTAGTCCCCTAACTCGGCAGCTTCTGCGCTGAACTCCACCTGGCTAACTTGAAAATCAGCCACTCCCCCGTCAATTCTCTCCACTTTGAATTCATCTCCCTTCAAACACACCAAGTCGTAGTCGTTCAGATAAATAGCATCCGTAGTATGCGCGACCACAGCCGACACATCACTAGCGAGAAAATTTTCACCCTTTCCCAGTCCCACAATCAGCGGGCTACCCAAACGAGCGCCCACCAAAAAATCCGGGGCATCCACATGCATCACCGCAATGCCGTAGGTACCCGATACCTGCTTCAAGGACTCACGCACCGCTGCAACCAAGCGTTCCTCACTACTTCCGCCGTCAGCCGAGTCATAAAAAACGCCAATCAAATGACTCAGAACTTCAGAATCGGTCTGTGAGCGAAACTGATGCCCCTTGCTTTCCAAATCATCTCGTAATTTCTGATAATTTTCGATCACCCCGTTATGCACCAACACCAGTTTTTCTGATTGATCAAAATGAGGGTGCGCGTTGTTATCCGTCGCTTCGCCATGAGTTGCCCAACGGGTATGACTGATGCCACAGCTTCCAGCCACTGCTTGTTCACCTATTTGCTGCCTCAAATTCTGCAAACGGCCCGCACATTTCTGCAAATCGATAACTCCCTCGTCCGATAAAACCGCAATTCCGGAGGAATCATAACCCCGATACTCCAAGCGCTGCAATCCATCCAATAGGTATGGAGTGGCCTTTTCTTTTCCTACATAAGCAATAATTCCGCACATGCCTGCAATACTCGCTGTTTTTTTGCTGTTATCTAGCCCTGTTACGAAATATTTGCTTTTAATCAGGTCAGTTTTCCATAATGCTGACAGCACAATGTCAAAAGTCCGATTTAATACACCCTCAAACAAAACTCTTGCAATCGTTATGGGGGGAGGACGTGGTTCGCGTTTGTCCCCCCTCACCGACAAACGGTCCAAACCTGCCGTGCCACTTGGGGGCAAATACCGACTGGTCGATATCCCCATCAGCAACTGCCTGAACTCCAATATCGGCCATATTTTTGTTTTGACCCAGTTCAACAGTGAATCCCTCAACCGCCACATCGCTGATGCCTACAGCTTCGACCACTTCGGCGGCGATTTTGTGCATGTGCTCGCAGCCCAGCAAACCGCCGGCGGGGCAGACTGGTATCAAGGCACCGCAGACGCCGTACGCCAGAACATGAACTATTTTCTCGAGCAACCCTACGAATATTTCCTCATCCTCAGCGGAGACCAACTCTACCGCATGGACTTTCTCGAAATGCTGGAAGCTCACATCAAAAATGGAGCCGACCTCTCCATCGCCACCACTCCCGTCGGGCGTGGCACGGCACCGGACTTTGGCATCATGCATACGGATGACAACAGCCGCATCACTCGTTTTGTCGAAAAGCCCAGCGATCCTGACTTGCTCAATGAATTGCTAATGCCCGCTACCTTGCTGAAAGCCAACGGCCTGGCGTCTGATCAAGAAAGATTCCAAGCATCGATGGGCATTTACATCTTCAATCGCTCGGTCTTACAAGAGTGTCTCGACAACGATCTGGTTGATTTTGGTAGTAATATCATTCCCGAGGCGATCAAAGACCGCCAAGTATTCAGTTATGTTTTTGATGGCTATTGGGAAGACATCGGAACGATCAAGTCCTTCCATCAGGCCAATCTTGATCTGACCGAAAACATCCCCCACTACAACTTTTTTGACGTGGAAAACCCGATCTATACCCGCCCCCGCTTGCTGCCTGCCAGTAAAGTGAACGAAGCACATATCAAACAAGCGCTTTTGTCCGATGGCTGTATCATCAGCAATGCCACCATCACCCGTTCCATCATAGGAGTGCGTTCGCATATCAAAAGCGGCTGTATCATCTCCGATTCTGTCATCATGGGTGCTGACTATTATCACCGCGATAACGTCGCAGGTGATGATGATGGTAACCCAACAGAAATCACCATCGGCGAAAATACCCGTATCCATCGAGCCATCGTGGATAAAAATGCCTGCATCGGTCGCGATGTGATCATCGATCCAGGCGACCGAATTGATGAAGACGGCCCCTACTGCATGATTCGCGACGGCATAGCTGTCATCCCAAAAAGCACGGTGATCCCCGACGGCACAGTGATTTGAATACCGTCGACTTTCGACACGATTGATTCACCCGCTCCCAAGTCACTTAAGATCAACTCCGCGGATCACCGTTCCGTCGGACTTGATCAATGTGAAATCACCCCCACTACCATTGGCCAGTTGTTGCAACTCGCCTCGCGCTGTCAACACCTTCATACAAATCGTATTGATCTTGGCACTGCCATGTTTCTGATTGTAGTCGAGCAGGTTACTGATCATTTGTTTTTTTGTCGCTCCCCGCCCCACACCAAAAGCACCATCTGTCATAAAATAAATGACATCCGGCTTCATGTTCATCGCCATCATTAAAGGCCATCTCCAATCCGTGCCAAACACCAAAGGGGTGTCCTTGATAATTTGCAGCGAATTTCGTATATTCAAGCCACTCGCTCTTTTATATTTGCCCGCAGGCAAGCGCTCCGCACCCTCCGAAAAATGGTGCAACGCCGTTTTATTAGCTCCCGTATGTCGCCCCCTCTCATCCCACCCTTCATACCAGATATAACGGTTATTTCTATCCGTCACCGTATTGCCAACCCACTTGCCAATTTTCTCAGCCTGCCCCACCGTCTGTCCTGCATACCACGCCGGCCCAGAAAAAAATATCATCGCATACTCGATCGAATCAGGCAAAGCTTTCACCGACTTGGCCAGTTCCTGCCGCATCAGCTTCTCCTTATCCCCTATCATGGATGCCGAAAAGTCCACCACAAAAACCACTCGTCGCGCCCGAGTCTTCGACCCAAAAAATGACACTGTGCCTCCGCCCGACCCTTTGGAAAAACTCATACTCCTGCCATAACTGCCCAAACCCACCGGGGCGAAACTCCCTATCTGGGCATTCATCTTGGGAGCAGTGATCGACGACAGTGAATCCAAATTAACCGCCATTCTGGAATCGGCGGTTTCCATCACTTCGCTCTCCACCATCTTAGCACTTCGCTTTGACAATGAGTCCTCATCCAATGAATGAACCGATACCGCAGTGATCAATGGAGGAGGATCCGGCGCCACGGAAACAACGATCCAATAAAAAGAAATAAACATCAGCACATGAACCCCCACAGCCACGATCAGAGCCCTGATTTTTTCTCGCTCATCTGACTCCTTTTCCTGCGGCTTCACCGCATTGCCCAAAGCAACCATAAAGGTCTTACCCACAAACTCGACTGGCGGCGTTTCGGGATCAACTTGCAGATTTTCTTCGACATTCGCCTCCGAGTGCCCTAACAAGGCTTCGATCTCAACATCTTTTTTACTGCTATCGAGTGCTAAAGTCGTAGCGTATTCCACTCGAGCTTCATCCAAGCGGTGTTGATGCACCAAAATGCGTGCATAGACATGATGCGCCCAAGCATCGCTCGGGTTCGCCAAGGTGTATTTTAGCAACACCTCATTCAAGCCTGACAAATCCCCACCCGCCGTAAGTTCTACCGCTTGATGCGTCTGGTCTTGGCTTGCGGGAGCGTTGGGTGCAACACGGAACAATTCCGCAATCGCACCATGATCCCCTTGACCAAAATACGATTCAGCCAAAGCCAGACGATCCTCCCAATTACTCGGATCATCGACAAGTCGACTCAATAAGTTCTCCACTATTTCATCCCCACTTTCAAGCCGTCAATTTTATCTGTGGTTGGCAAATAACGGTAGTAGACCTCAAGCGTCAATGTCGCCCAGCAAGTTGCCAATATCTGGGAATCCGCATCTCCGTGGCCAGTGTTAGGCTTCGACCAAGATCCATCTTTATTCTGAGCCGCCAGCAGTTTTTTCTGAAAGATGGTATTATAATTTTTCCAATCATCCCCTCCTTGCAGAAAAAATACCTGAGTCGCATAATAAGGAGTGTAATAATCCGCCGATACACCGGGGTTTTTGAATGCCCCACGGTTATAAGCCATACCTTTTTTCCCTTCATTCGAATCTTCTTGATGCCACATCTGCAAAGCCAGCATGCCCACAGCGCCCATCGATTTTTTACCCTTGGTATCTTTTGTATTGTATTTGAAAGCCCCCTGGGAATCCTGAATGCTTTTGACGTATTTCACCGCTTTATCCAAAGCTTTGTCGACCCCCGAAAAATCCCGACCAGTATTATGCAGTGCTTTCAAAGCCTGGAACTGCCAGCCTCCAACCGAAAGGTCACTGGTGGCGCTTTTCCGGTATCCGTAATTCCAACCACCTCGGGCGTCCTGCCCATCAACAATGATCTTAGCCGCTTTGCGCAGTACTGATTCCAGACGCGGGATTTCCCTACCGCTTTCCTTGGTCATGGTATAAAGCTCAGCCAAACCGTAAGTCGCCATACCATGAGTATAAGCAGAACCTTTGGGGATATTGGTGTTCCACAACTTGCCTTTGTTTTTCAATCCTCGATCCATCAGATACAAAGCCCCGTTCACCACTGCTTCTCCGTATTTGGGCGATTCAGGAGTTTCGCAATGCCCCAAATAAGCCAACAAAGCCACTCCGGTCATAGCACATTTAAAATCCTTGCCCCATGAGCCATCTTTATTCTGGTTCAATGCCAACCAACCCAGCGCATTGCGAACTACCCGCTCCGCCCCTGGATCACCACCGCTCTCACGCAAACGCTTCATTCGTTCAGACATGCTGCAACGCGAGCGCATCGCCGTCGGAATAGACCCCATATTGGAAACATCTCCAAAACCGCCCATCGACATCCCGAAACCAGTACCCGTATCCGCGCTCATGCTCACCATAGCCAGATCATTCACCGCCTGGGTCACTTCAGGAATCGCCACTGATGAAAAAGCCGCTACACTAATAACGGGCATTGCTGCCGTCACCGGAGAGCTTTTGGTCTTCTGCATCTTTTGCACCTTCTCGCTCGAAATATCATCTGAATCAGCATTTGCGGATGCCTGCACAGAAAATTGTGGCGGTGGGTTATGCGGTACCGCAATGACATATAAACCCAATAACAAAGCAATGGCTACGTGTACCAAAACAGCCGTAGTCAAAGCAGAAAGTTTTTCCTTGGTATCGGAATCCTTGTCATGAACACTAATGGCTTCCCCTTCAGCCACCATGAATGACCGTTCTTCCCTCCCGTCAATGGGCCCCGTGCCGCCAGTCACTGCCGCTGCCGCTCCGGTAACCGCCGCCGCTCCAGCCGCCACCGCCACCGCTACAACTTTTTCCACTTTATCCTCTGCCGCCCCCGGGGGACGTAACGAACGAGGTTTCACGGGTGCAGACCCCGCTTCCGCATCTGAGCCCGGTGGAGGTCGCAATGATCGCGGAGTGACCGGAGTGGATTCGTCCATCTGAGTCGGATCAATCGGCTGCGAAGGTTTTTCCTCTTCGACCGCGACTGCGACTGCAGCCACCACCTCTTCCGAATCATCGTCATCCACCGCAACGGCCACTGCCAAAGGCTCCTCTTCCGCGACAGCCTCCACCACCACTTCAGATTCGGCAACAGGGTCGGGCTCAGGCTCAACCTTCTCCGCTTCGACTTCAACCGGTTCTGCTTCCGGTTCCTCCGCACTGTCACTCAGCTCAGGAGCCACCACACTGGCCACCTTCATGTGCGACTCTGCTTTATCGATATCCCCTGCATCCAGATGCAACCGGGCCTTCGCCAAATGAGCAGTGGCACTAGCCGCATTCGCTGACAAAATACCATCCAAAATTTTATGTGCCCCATCAGCATCAGCTTTGCCCAATACTTCTGCTGCAAAAATCTTATCCCCCTCATCCTCAGGCAACTCCGGAGCCTCTTTGACTAAGGCCGCTGCTTTCGCCCCGTCCCCTTGTTCCACCCAATGATCTATCAAAAAACGACGAGTTTTCCAATTACCTGGTGAAGCGTTCAATGCCTCTTCCAATAGTGCGATTTCTGCTGCCATGAGTTCTCAGATGCTTAACTATAAAAACGATATCAATGTGATAACTGGAAAATAAACCAAATTCCCTTTCCCTCTTAGTGTGTTTATCCACAAAATCTGCTGATTTGTCCACCCCATTCTGCCCTGATACCGTGTTTTCGGTACCTTTTGCCCCTTCCCAGCCAAAAGAAGAAATCTCTCTCCCCTTTCAGCTGGAAATAAGTCAAAATCAACGCTACCAGATCTTCTGCCACCCTACGATCAGCATCCATTCATTGCCCAGCTGAGGCCCGCTCAAATCCTGATAAACCGGACCACCCACTTCCAGCGCCAAACGATGATCCTTCAACCATCCCTTGTCCATATAGAAATTGATCCCCGCCAGCACATCCACACGCTCTCCACCGCGCAACCCCGGATCTGCGGTGGGTACCACTGCTGCAGGAATCACGAGCCCCTTGTCTTGCCCGTGAATATCATCCCAGCTTGTCCCCACCACCCGCAGTGACGTGCTGATCCAATCCGACCAGCGATAAGCCCCCCAACCCGTAAGCGAATACTCATCCCCCAAACGGTAATCCTGATTATTAGTCTCAAGGCGAATATTTGCTAAAAATTGCGCACCCCATGACCACGACCCCGCCTGCCCCAGATAAGTCAAACCAGGAAGCAGGTCCCATGATCCCGAACCCAACTGCATGGGATAAGGCAACTGCGTCTGACCCAGCCCAGGCACAAAGCCCTTTTCCTTGATTGATCCAGTCGGTGCACTGATGCCCAGATTCAAATTGATACGGTGATCATTGATATCCATCACATTGATCAAAGAGCTCAACCTGAGATCACCAAAACCATCGGATTTAGTCGTGAAACGCAATCCATCCCGGCGCAGATGACTCATCGATTTTAGAACATACGGAGCCATCAGCATCAAAGTGATCTTGTCATGCGGCGCCCACATCCCGCCCAACATATGCCGATTCGTTTCCATACTGGTCGGGGTGACCAAATACCCCTCGCCCGAAGGAGATATCATCTGTGCATCCGACACCTTGTCCCTACCGATATAATTATCGTTCATCGACATGTACATATAACGATAGGAAAGCATCACGCCTCCCGCGTCATGGGTGTGATCCGACATGACCCCCACCGGAGCCAAACTCTCATGCCCCTGGTGACCTTCATGGCCGACGTGTCCCGAGTGAGCCGCACAGCTCGCCTGAACAGCGCCCTCACATTCACAAGTTTCAGCTGCCTCCACGGCCGTCTTTTTAATTTCGTTCCCTGCAAAGGACATCACCGCCACTTGCAGTGCTCCAACAAAGGTCATTATTCTGTATATATTTTTCATTTAGATTATCTTAAAAGTTAGTTTTTAGTGTGCGGCATAGTTTTGTGTCATTGCCTTGACTCAGCTGCTGGATGTTTCCTATAAACTTAGCGATCGGCAGCTAATCCGATCTATGCCCCATCAGCCGGGCACGACGACTCTGTTTCGTCTTCTCTCAACAAAATGGCGTGCACCATGGGGTGCGATCCGGCCAATGCCGAATGAAGCCGCCTGATTTAGGAAACAACAAGCTGCCGCGGAGGTGGAGTAGGTGGCTTTTCAGAACGGCTCGCCAAAAACAAAACATCTATCGAAAAAACCAAAATGGGTCTCGCTACAAAACGCTCGGGCAAACGCCCCCCTTCTCTACGCACCTGAATCAAACGCGTAGCATTCAATTCCCACACATTCTTGTCCTCCCCCTGCGATTTGCCCGCGCCCTCAGCCACCACCAAACAGCGCTGACAAGGCGAAGTGCCGAGAAAAGCCACGCGAACAACGGTCGCCAACTCTTGTTTTTCACTGCGCTGACCAATCATCAATGCCCAGGCGCCGATCTGCATCAAGCCCATCGGAGCACCGCTCAAAATGAACGCGCTGACCAAAACCACCAGCCTGACGAAAACCAATTTCACTCAGGTAACAGAACGCCATCCGCCCGCTTCGTCAAGTTTCACTAGCCCGACAACATCTGACGAATTTGGTCAAAATAATCGCCGATCTCCTCTTGAGTTGCAGGTTCCGCCGCCAGCTCTTCGTAATCAATTTCTTCAAACAAGTCGTCGCCGAATTCATCGACAAAACAGCTCAACTGACAGCCCTGTTTTTGTCCCCATTTGGTGCGCGTGAAACACCAGGTCATCGTCAGTTGCTCCATCGCCCGAGTCAAAGCAACATACAAAATCCGTCGCTCTTCATCAATCGATCCCTCCTCCAGAGATCGTGAATGCGGCAACACCCCCTGCTCGATGCCACACACATACACCACCGGAAACTCCAGCCCCTTGGCCGCATGCATCGTGATCAATGACACCCCCCACCCTCTCTCGCCGTCATCTCGATTCTCCTTCTCCTGACGCAAAGCCACACTATCCATGAAATCAGCCAGCCCCCCGGAATCCGCCGAACGCTCACGATGCGATTTCATGCTCTCCAACACGTCATTCACCGTCTGTTCCCTCGCCAGAGCCTCCTCGGGCGTGCGGCAATTGCGCCGCACATAATCCATAAATTCTATATCAGCGAGCAGATCGGTAGTCATCGCTGCATAGTTCAGAGTATCGCTTTTGACCACCTCCGTATAACCATCGACCATATCGCGAAAAGCCCGCACCGCACTGCGCGCCCGGGTTGACAAATTGCCCAGATAAGCCTTGTCGCGCAGTGCTTCGAAAATGCTGCAATCCTGCTGGATCGAATACTCAGTCGCTGTCGCAATGGTGGTATTGCCAATGCCCCGTGGCGGATTGTTGATCACCCGCAGCAGGCTCACATCATCATCAGGATTCAAAAACAGCGACATGTAAGACAACACACCCTTCACCTCGCGCTTCTCAAAGAAACTCTGCCCACCCAATATGCGGTAAGGGATGTCCTGCTCGCGCAAAGCCTGCTCGAACAACCTCGATTGAGTATTCATGCGAAATAAAATCGCAAAATCCTCCCACTCGCGTTTTTTTTCCTGACGCTGTTCGAGAATTTCATAAACCAAAGCCTCCGCCTCGGTCTCCTCATCTGGCATCCCCATCAATCGAGGAACCTCCCCTTCCCCCTTCGAAGACCACAACGTCTTCTCCCGCCGCCCGACATTATTTTTGATCAAGCTATTCGCCAGCTTCAGGATGGTATTTGTCGAGCGATAGTTCTCCTCCAACTTGATCACTTTCGGATTGGGAAAAAATCGTTCAAAGTCAAGGATGTTAGTTATCTCTGCCCCGCGAAAACCATAAATGCTCTGATCGTCGTCCCCCACCACGCAGACATTATTAGTCTCCGGTCGCACCAATAACTGCACCAATTCCATCTGCAACGAATTGGTGTCTTGGAACTCATCGACCATCATGAACTCAAAACGTTGCCTCCACATCCGTTTTGCCTCCGGGGACACTCGCAAAATCTCCACCGCCAACAGCATCAAATCATCAAAATCAACCGCATTCAGTTGTTTCAACTCCGCTTGATAGGCACGATAAACTTCCGCGATCAGCGAGTCCGCTTTATCCGATACCGGCACCCCTTTATTCTTAGCTGAACTGATTAAACCCTGCGCCAC
>JAJRVS010000079.1 GCA_024277195.1 Verrucomicrobiota bacterium
AAAAGCGTGGCAAGAGGTGGAAGCGATGAGAAGTGAAAATAAAGGGGAAAGCCCGGAGGTGATGGATGAATTGGAAAATAGGCAAGAGTCAGGAAGTGAGGAGGTCAGTGAGCAGGTCAGTGAGCAGGTCAGTGAGCAGGTCAGTGATAGTTTGCGGGTTTTGGCACGACGGGTGAAACAGATTCTGGTGGAGGAGTATGCGAGTGATTTATCTGCCGCTTCGGTGGCGGAGCGATTAAGGGTGTCCGAGCGGCATATGCGCCGGGCGCTCAATGCGGCGGAAGGGCAGAATTTCAGCAAAATGTTGCAGCAGGTTCGCTTAAACAAAGCCTGCGAATTATTGGCAAACAAGGAGTTGTCGATAGCCGAGGTGGCTTTGGAAGTGGGTTTCGGCGAGCAGTCTTATTTTTCAAAATTGTTCAAGTCGAGTTATGGGGTGTCACCGTCGGAATATCGAGTGAAGAGCGGTGAAGCACAGCAATGAGATGGACGTTCGTCCCGCTGATGGTCGGGGTGTCGTGATCTCGGGATGGAGAGATCGGACATTTTGTGGATAAAACGGACATGCTCGAAATTAATTTTCTGTGTAAGTGACTTGTGTAGAGTGTTTTAGATCGTTTTGTTGATTTCGGACGTTTTTTTTGTCCGCTGTTTGCTATCGGATTAAAATGGATTCGGCTATAACTTATAGCGTTTGCTGCAACGCTTATGAAAAACTCCCTTCGATTGATTTACCAACTGGATTTGTGTGTTTGTGTGAGGGGGCGCTGGCTGTTTTGCCTGCTGATGGCGGGGCTGGTGCTGGTCGGCTTGGACAGGGCGGCGATGGCGGCAGACTGGAAGGAGCCTAGATTTGAGGAGCAGCAGATTGGTTCTTTGGAAAAAGGTTACGGTCTGAGCACGGGGGATGTGGACGGGGATGGCAAATTGGATGTATTGCTGGCAGATCGCGAGACTTTTGTCTGGTTTCGCAATGGGGATTGGAAACGTTTTGTGCTGGCGGATCGACTGGATGAGCAGGGGGCGATGTCGATCGAAGCGCGTGATATCGATGGTGATGGCAAGGTGGAGATTGTCATTTGCACCCGGGCACCCAAGGCGCGGATTTATTGGCTAGAGAGACCGGAAGATCCTACTCAGTTGTGGAAACCCGTGGGCCTGCCCAGTGAGCCGAATCAACACCGCATGCGTTGGGCGAAGGGGGCGGATGGACGTCACTATATCATCTCGGTGCCGATTCATGCGCGGGTGAAGGGGGAAGCAGTGAACATTTATGCTTATCCGATGCCGCCGGATGCGCAGGGGAAAGTTGAGCGTAAGTTGCTGATCGATAACATGAGCGATATGCATGATTTTTCAGTGGTGAAAGGTAAGAAGGGGCAAGGGGAGAAGTTGTTTTTCATTGGTTTTGAGGGAGTGGATCTGATGGGGAATTCGGCGGAAAAATTCTGGCAGCCGGACGGGGTTCGACGTTTGCCGGGAATGACGGAAGGTTTGGGAGAGATTGATGAGGGGCGGACGAAGGGCAGATCTTTTCTGGCGTTGGGTGAACCCAAACACGGGACGCGGGTGGTGGTGTATCCGGAGGATGACAAAGGGCAATATGGTCAGGGTAGGCAGGTGTTGGATGATACTTTGATTGCCTGTCACGCGTTGGAATGTGAGGATGTATTGGGATTGGGCTACGATCAGGTGATTGCAGGATGGTGGGGCGACGAGGGTGTGGGCAATTACGGTATCCGCATTTATGTGCCGATGAACGATAAGGCTACCGAGTGGAAAACGGTCAGCGTGGATGAAGGTACGATGGCCTGTCAGAGTCTGCAGATTGCGGATATGGATGGCGACGGGGATTTGGATCTGGTGGCCGCTGGATGGACAACCAAAAATCTGGTGATTTTTTGGAACCGAAGCGGGCAATCAAAATCTGCGAATAAATAATGAGAACCCTATTTACCCCCCTGTTGATGAATCCGTGTTTGTTTTGTATTTCCCTGGCTGCTTCGGCGGTGCTTAGCTCTGTGTTATCTGCCGCTGAATTGAGTCAGCAACAGCGGGTGTTTTTTGAAAAAAAAATCCGTCCGGTGCTGGTGGATCATTGTTACAAATGCCATTCGGAGAAAGCCGAGGAAGTGGAAGGCGGTTTGTTGTTGGATACACGTGAGGGGATTCGAAAAGGCGGGGATACCGGGCGGGCGGTGGTGCCGAACCGGATCAGCGAGAGTTTGTTGATGAATGCGATTAAGCATGGTGATTTTGAAATGCCGCCGGATAAAAAACGCTTGCCGGATGAAGTGATCGCCAATTTTGCCAAGTGGATCAAGATGGGCGCGCCCGATCCTCGGGAGAGCAGTGGCAAGGTCTCACGTCTGGCTGCCGATAAGGAAGCGGCGGGCAAACACTGGGCTTACCAACCGCTGACAATGAGCAAGATCCCGCTGGTAAAAAAGAAGGATTGGCCACGCGGTGACATTGATCATTTTGTTTTGGCGAAACTGGAAGAGACGGGGCTTGCTCCGGTGAGAGATGCGGATCGTTATACTTTGCTGCGTCGCGCCACTTACGATCTCACCGGGCTGCCGCCGACTTTTCAGGAAATTGAGAATTTTGTGAATGACAAGGATGTGGATGCTTTTGCCAAAGTGGTGGATCGCTTGCTCAAGTCACAACGTTTCGGAGAGCGCTGGGGACGTCACTGGTTGGATGTGGCGCGTTATGCGGATTCGAGTGGGGGCGGGCGTGATTTTACTTACACCAATGCGTGGCGTTATCGGGATTATGTCATCGATTCTTTTAACCAGGACAAAGCTTACAACCAGTTCGTTCGTGAGCAGGTGGCGGGAGATTTATTGCCTTACAGTAATGATGATCAGCGAAGCGATCAATTAGTGGCCACGGGTTTTCTGGTGATCGGTCCAAAAAATCTAGGCGAGCGTGATAAGGAAGTCACACGGTGGAATGTGATTGATGAGCAGATCGATACAGTGGGGCGTGCTTTTCTGGGATTGACCTTGGGCTGTGCGCGTTGTCACAAACACAAGTTTGATCCGGTGTCACTGAATGATTATTACGCGTTGGCAGGAATTTTCTCCAGCACCCGAACTTTGAAAAAACCGAAACCCAAGGATTCGATGTCGAAGTGGCAACCGGTTCCCTTGCCGGTGGGTGAAAAAGAGGCGCAGCGGCTGAAAGATGAATTTGCCCGGATGAAAGCGGAGGCTGGCCAACACAAAAAAGAAGCCCTGGCGCATGTCGAAGAGTTGCAGCAACAGATGAAGGAGCTGCGGGAGCGGACGGAGCGCGATGAGAAAGCGGAGGTTTTGTTGGTAAAAAAACTGGTCAAAGCAACGTTCGATGGAGACAGCGCTTCGGGGGAGGCGAGTGTGCTGGGTAGCTACCTGACCGCTTTGCCGATGGCTCTAGCGGTGAATGATATGGAACAAGCGGTCGATGAGAATATTCGCATACGAGGGCAGACGCATACCAAAGGGCAGCAGGTGTCGCGTGGTTTTTTGTCGGTCTTGATGAAGAGGGGAGCGGCGGGCATTCCCGAGGGGCAGAGCGGGCGTTTGCAGTTGGCTGATTGGCTGACGGATACTCAATCACCGGCATCGGCTTTGAGTTCACGGCTGATGGTCAACCGGGTATGGAATTATTTGTTCGGTGCGGGCCTGGTGCGCACGGCGGATAACTTCGGCGCTCAGGGAGAGACTCCATCGCATCCGGAATTGCTCGATTATCTGTCACAGCAATTTATCGATGAAGCTTGGTCGGTGAAGAAGTTGGTGCGGCAGATCATGTTGTCACGTGTTTATCAACTGGCCGCCGAGCAGCGGGATCTGGCGGCAAAAATCGATCCGGATAATCGTTTGTTATGGCGCACTAACGGGCGGCGGATGGATGTGGAGGCGATTCGCGATTCGATTTTGACTATTAGCGGGTTGATTGATCATCAACAGGGGGGATCGACCCTGACGGTGGTGGGATCATTGGGGTCATCGCGGCGTGGATACCGCACCGTGGATATCAATCCCTACAATCGGCGTGGGGTGTATCTGCCGATTATTCGCAGTGGGCTGTCGTCATCGATGGACATGTATAATGTGTTTGATTTCCCTGACTCGGGACTGGTGACCGGGCGTCGCAACTCGACCACAGTGCCGACCCAGGCGCTGTATTTGATGAACAGCAATTTCATGGTAAAAAACGCCAGAGCCACGTCGAAGGCTTTGTTGCAAGGTGATGAGGTCGAGAGCGATTCGGGCCGGGTTGGGCGGGCTTTTCTGATGATGTTAGGCAGGGAGGTCACAGCAGATGAGAAAAAAAACTCGCTGGATTATATCTCCGACTTTGAAAAAGAAATGAGAGATCAGGGGCGATTGCCGCAGGTGGCAAGAGAGCAAGCTTGGACCAGTTTTTGTCAGAGTTTGTTCGCCAGTAATGAGTTTTTGTTTTTGAACTGAAAATTTAATCAAAGGAGATTTTTATGAAAGAGTCATTTTCACGCAGGGATTTTTTGAGTCGTAGTGCTTGCGGTTTTGGTTCGCTGGCTTTGTCAGGTTTGTTGGCAGAGCAGGCCGCGGCCAATGCTGGAGCAGGGGATAGAACCCTTAATCCGGCGCATCCGCTGGCGGCACGGCTACCACACTTTCCAGCGCGGGCGAAGCGGGTGATTTTTTTGTTCATGCGTGGTGGGCCGAGTCAGGTGGATACCTTTGATTACAAACCTGCATTGCAGCAGGCGGATGGCAAAACGAAACAACTGAAGGGCTTCGAGCTGCAGCAGGCGATTCGGGAGAAAGTGCCCAATGTGCTGATGGGCTCGCCTTTTCAATTCGCTCAACATGGAAAGTCGGGCATGTGGATCAGCGAGTTGTTTCCGCATCTGACTCGTCACGCTGATGAGTTGTGCATGATCAAATCAATGCACACCGATGGTTTTGACCACGGCCAGGCGACGGTGCGTTTGCATACCGGAGCGGATACGGATGTGCGACCGTCGATGGGATCGTGGTTGGCGTATGGTTTGGGCACGGAGAATGAATCGCTGCCGGCTTTTGTGACGATCTGCCCGAGCATGTTTGGCGGGGCGAGGAATTATGGATCGGCTTTTTTGCCGGCGATTTATCAAGGCACCCCAATCGGTGGTGCGGATGCGCTGGCGGCTGGAGCGGAGATAAGTAATCTCAAAAACAAACATATTTCGTCAAAGTTACAGCGTCAGCAGTTGGGTTTTATTCAGAAACTCAATCGTGATCATCAACGGCGCGCCCCGGTGACCAATCAGTTGGAGGGTTTGATTCAGTCCTTTGAGCTGGCTTTTAAAATGCAGGCTGAAGCGCCGCTGGTGATGGATATCAAGAGTGAGTCACAGCGCACGCTGGATTTATATGGCATCGGTAATGAGGCGACGGATGACTTTGGGCGTCAGTGTTTGTTGGCGCGTCGTTTTGCTGAATCAGGAGTGCGGTTTATCCAGGCCTCCCATTGCATGCGCAAGCAGAAGCCGGGGATCTTGAACTGGGATCAGCATGAGGATTTGGAGAAAAACCATCGTGAGAATGCGATGGGAGTGGACCAACCGGTGGCGGCTTTGCTGACTGATTTGAAAGAGCGAGGATTGCTGGATGAGACGCTGGTGGTGTGGGGAGGAGAGTTCGGTCGTACCCCGACGGTGCAACCGGTGAAGGGCAAAGTGGGAACCGGACGTGATCACAATCCGCATGGGTTTACGGTGTGGATGGCGGGCGGAGGAGTGAAGCCGGGTTATGTGCATGGAGCGACAGACGAGTTGGGGATTCGGGCGGAGAAAGATAAAATGCACATTCATGATTTGCACGCGACGATTTTGCATCTGATGGGACTTGATCACGAAAAATTGACCTATCGTCATGGCGGAAGGGATTTTCGATTGACCGATGTGGCGGGCAATGTGGCCTTTGATGTGATGGCTTGATAACAGAGAGTTTTATTTTCATAGGTTGGCTTCGATGAAGTTGTGTTTTGTAGTTATTCTTCAGTGCTTGTTGCTTTTGTCGTCTAGCGGCAGTGAAGCGCGGCTTTTGGGTTATTGGAATTTTGATGCAATCATCTCCGGAAGGGTGGAGGATAAATCAGGGAAAAATCATCACGGCCGTATTCATGGTGGCCCGAGCTTGGAGAAAGGTATTCGAGGTTCAGGTCTGCGATTCAGCAGTGATGAGGATTATGTTGATTTTGGCGCGCCGGTGATTCCGCCAGGTGATTTTACCGTGAGTGTGTGGATCAAATGTGACGATGTGGAAAAGCAGTTTTTTCTAGGGCAATATCGCTACAAAGATCCTAATCGTTTGGATTTGGTTATACGCGAGGGGCGGGTGTTGGTCCAGATTGCGGAAAAACTGAGCAGTGAAGTTTTGATCAAAAACGATCGCTGGCATCATTTGGTGTATGCACGCAAAGGGAAGGTGATGAGCATTTTTGTTGATGGAGTATTGGTGAAAAAGGGAGAGCTGCCGATGGCTGTGATGCAGGACGCCCCTTTGATCGCTGGTCGGATTGAGGTCCCCGGGCGTGATACTTTTCGTTTCACGGGTGTAATGGACGAATTGAGAATTTATGCGGATGCTCTCAATGTTAAGCGGGTAAAGGTTCTGTTTGCAGCAAGGCGAGTTGATTAAATCTATTGATATTACCTCTTGAAATTATGGTATTTATGAATAGTATCGTAGTATAGAGATGTATCGAGTTTTGATAGCGGATGCGGATCCTTTGCGAGCCTGTCATTTGGAGGTGGATTTGGAGGGTTTGCAGATGAAGGCGGTTTCCGTGGTGAGCGGGGAGATGGCTGTGGCTTTTTGTCGGGAGTATGATCTCGATTTGATTGTGCTCGACCTGTGCATGGGGGATGCGAGGGATGCTTTGCGTTTGCTTCGGGAGAATGAAATGACGGCGAGGATACCGATCATGGGGATTACCGTTGGGGGGGGGATGTTGAGCCTGGGTGGGATGATTTGTGTGGGATGGTGGATGGGGCTTTGCCTCGTTTGGAATTGGCTCAGGAATTGCGCCAATGTTTGCAGAAGGGCAATCATTTGCCGCCTGAGGTGGAATTGACGGTGAGGGAGGATGCTTTAAATTCGGAAAATTCAGTAAGTCTGGCAGATGGCAAGCCGGTAGAGATGTTACTGGTATTAAGTGAACGGATTTTGTCGTTGGCGGCGAAATTAAAAGGTTTTGCCAGTGAGTTTGGCCCGGATGGGCCGGAGATGTTTGAATTTGTGGAAAAATCCTCGAATCAGATGTATCAACGTTTAACTGATATCGCCTTACATGATGGGGAAGAGCAGGCTAGTCATCTGAGCGATCGTGAGGTCAGGCATGATTTTCGTAATATACTGGCTTCGGTGAGAGGGTTCACCGACTTGATTTTGATGGAAGAGGGGATTCCTGAAGGGGCTTTGGAGGGCTTGCGGGAAATTTGTGATTGTTCGAATCAATTTGTCGAATGGTTGGATGCGGAGAAAGTGGCTGCGGTGGGGGTTTGAGAGGGAGGGGACGGATTCAGGATTCTGAATTCTGAAGTTGAGAGATTGGAAAGGGATTGTTGAAGTGGGGGCATTGGGTGCGAAAGTGAGGGCGATATGGAAATCGGTCATGGCATGCAACTGGGTTATTGTACGAATATTCATCGCGGGGAAACCTGGGTGGAGACTTTCGAGGCTTTAAAAAACTACACTTTGCGGGTGAAACAACAGGTGGCGCCCGATCAAGCATATGGCATTGGTCTGCGTTTGAGCGCGGAGGCTGCCAGCGATTTGCGTTGTGGCGAGGGGGAGTTGCAGCGTTTTCGATCCTGGTTGGATGAGAATGATTGTTATGTTTTTACGATCAATGGTTTTCCCTATGGGACCTTTCACGGGGAGCGGGTGAAGGAGCAGGTGTATCGTCCGGATTGGACGACCCAAGAGCGGTTGGATTACAGCTGTTTGTTGTTCGATCTGCTGAGTGAGTTATTGCCGCAGGAAATGAGCGGCAGTGTGAGTACTCTGCCGGGATCGTTTAAGGAGTTTATTGAGGATGATCGGCAACAGGGAGATCTGATGGTGGCCAATTTGTTGAAATGTCATCAGCATATTCAGGCTCTGCGCGATAAAACGGGGCAGGATTTGCATCTGGGTTTGGAGCCTGAGCCGCTGGGTTATTTTGAGACCAGTAAGGAGACGGTGGATTTTTTCACCAGATTGGTGGACGCAGCTAAGGGGGTGGGTTTGGATGAAGCGCAGGTTTCGCGTAACATCGGGGTTAATTATGACACCTGCCATCTGGCGGTGGAGTATGAAAATGCGGACGAGGCTTTGGGTCGATTAAAAGCGGCAGGGATACGGATCAGTAAGATTCACTTGAGCTCGGCTTTGTGTTTGCAGCCGACAGTGGAGGCGCGGGAGCGATTGAAGGCTTTTAAGGAGGATGTGTATTTGCATCAGGTGGTGATCCGGGAAGGGGATGAGATCACCAGAAGGTTTCGGGATTTGCCGGATGCGTTGGCTTTTGCCGATCAAGAGGGCAGTGCGATCGGTGATGAGTGGCGGGTGCATTTTCATGTGCCGGTGCACGCTCAACCTGAGAGTTGGTTTTCCGATACCCGTGATCACATTCTTGCTACGGTGAAGGTATTGGCGCAGGATCCGACTTTGTGTTCGCATTTTGAAATTGAGACTTACACCTGGGCGGTGATGCCGGAGGCGCTGCGAGCGGGGGATGTGGTGGATCAGATCGTGCGGGAGTATGAGTGGTGTTTGGGGCAGTTTATGGGGGCGGGGATAGAACCGTTAACCGTCGTCGCTGAAGCTATGGCGAGTCAAGGTGGACGCGAATGAACGCTAATGAGGAAGGTTGGGAGGATCGCAATACCTGACATTTTTTAAAATTGAATAATCAAACCACTGATTTCACTGATTAGCACTGATAGGAAAGAAGAAATTAGGCGTGAACATAATACCTGTCAGTGGTTATCAGTGGTTAACTATTTTTGGATATAGTGTGTAAAACGGTAAAACTATTACTAATAAGTTAGGGGAGTTATGTTGAAGCATTTGCGAACGGTTTTGGTGTTGGGGCGGATGTCTAATCTGCCGACGGTGTGGACTAATGTGTTGGCGGGGTGGTTCCTGGCCGGAGGGGCTTGGAGTGGGGAGTTGTGGTGGTTGATGGCGGGAGTGAGTTTGCTTTATGTCGGGGGCATGACTTTGAATGATGCTTTTGATGTCGAGTGGGACAAAAAACACGCACAGCAACGTCCGGTGCCGGCGGGGATAATTTCGGCAAGGACGGTGTGGTTGCTTGGGTGGGGACAGATGTTGGCTGGGGTAGGTGTTTTGTTTGGAAGCACGGGTGTTAGTTGGCATTTTTTGTTGGCTTTGGTGTTGGCTGTATTGCTTTATGATTGGTCGCATAAAAAGTGGAAGGGGGCGGTGTTGGTGATGGGGGCGTGTCGTTTTTTGGTGTATGTGGTGGCGGCTTCGGCGGTGGGTCAGGTTTCTTTTGCGGTGGGTATTTTTGCGACAGGTCTGTTTTTTTATGTGTGGGGAATC
>JAJRVS010000080.1 GCA_024277195.1 Verrucomicrobiota bacterium
GCGCTGGATCCCCGGTGCCGAACAAAAAGTGTTCACCCAGGCTCAAGACGGATTTTTATGGACCCCACTGGTGATCAGCGGCAGCCTCGACCAACCTAAAGAAGATCTCACCGCCAGACTCACCGGCGCCGGAATCGAAACCCTGGTCAATGACGCTCCTGCCCAAGCCACCGATGCCGCCAAAAAAATACTTAGCAACCCTTCGGACGCAATTAACACAGGGAAAAAACTGATTGACTCATTGATCCCGCTGCTGAAATAATTCACAGCCCTCACCAAGCCTGCACGTCATAATGTTCGAACACATTTTCAGAGGACTCATCGGAGTCACCATCCTGATCAGCCTCTGCTTTTTGTTGAGCAGTGAACGCAAACAAATCAACTGGCGCTTGGTCATTAACGGTTTATTACTGCAGCTCACTCTCGCCGTCCTGATTCTCAAAGTGCCCGGCTTCGAATCCTTCATCGGTTGGATTTCGTCACTCTTTCTTGTGCTCATCGAATTCACCGAAGCCGGATCCCGCGTCGTATTTGGCGATCTGCTGGACGTCCGCCACTACGGCATTGCCTTCAAATTACTGCCCACCATCATTTTTGTATCCGCCCTCACTTCAGCGCTCTACTACCTCGGCATTCTGCAACGCGTGGTGATAGTTTTTGCCTGGGTCATGAAACGACTGATGCATCTGTCCGGTGCCGAAAGCCTCGCCACAGCAGCCAATGTGTTTGTCGGTCAAACCGAAGCTCCACTGTTGATCAAACCCTACATCGCCAGTATGACCCGTTCCGAAATCATGGCCCTGATGACCGGTGGCATGGCCACCATCGCCGGCAGTGTGTTTGCGCTCTATGTCGGCATCCTCGGCGGAGATGATCCGGTCGCCCAACAACGTTTTGCCAAACTGCTGCTCACCGCTTCGATGATCAATGCGCCCGCCGCCCTGTTGGTGGCAAAAATCATGCTTCCCGAGACCGGCAAGGTGAATACACGGATGGAAATCTCCCGCGAGCAACTGGGCAGCAATTTACTCGACGCCATAGCCAGTGGCACCACCCAGGGTGCCAAACTCGCCATCAACGTAGCGGCTATGTTGATCGTCTTTATCGCCATGATCGCCATGGTGAATTATTTCCTCGGCTGGGTAGGGAACCTGGTTTTCATCGGCAGCGACGCGCAGGTCGGCCTGGTTGATTCCTGGATTCAACAATTGAGCGGTGGCACTTTCGAACATCTATCACTGCAAGCCCTGGTAGGTTTTCTCTTTGCTCCACTCGCTTGGGCGATCGGCGTGAGCAGCGGCGACACCTTGCAAGTAGGCCAACTGCTCGGCATCAAAACCGTCACCAACGAATTCATCGCCTACCAGCAAATGGGTGAACTCATGAGCACTGGCAGCCTCAGCGGAAAAACCATTTTTGTTACCACCTTCGCGCTGTGCGGGTTTGCCAACTTCGGCTCAGTCGGCATCCAACTCGCCGGCATCGGCGGCCTGGCTCCCGAACAACGCCCCACCCTGGTCGCGCTCGGCATCAAAGCCATGATCGGTGGCACCATCGCCAGCCTATTAACCGCCAGCATCGCCGGCATGTTTTATTCCCAATAAAAACAAGTTACTGTTTTTTTGGATTGATCCGCAGTTTATTGCTCTTACCACGCCCTCTTTCCTCGGCCCAAACCCGGTGAATATGTTTATAAATTTGATCAAGAATCTCCACCGCCTCCACGCGGAATTCCGCCGTGCGGGCATGGGTCGTAGTTGGGTAATGTTTGATCACCTGGGTCCAGACTTCATCCGTTCCGGTTCGACTGGTCACGCCCTCGGCGACACTTTTTAGCCGGTCAATCGCATTTTTCCCCAAGGCCAGCGGAGAGCCTTCGCCTACCGCTTCAATAAAATAAAACCTCGCCGTCTGGGAGCCCGTGGTATCAACCGTCACCTCGTAGACGCGAGCCGCGCCATCGACAACATACTGGTGCTGACTGACTGAGCTGATTGTATCCAAGCGAGCAAGAAAACGTCCACCTTGCAATTCAATTTCCCAAAAACCTTTGATGCCCGCATCTTCACCGTTATCCATTCCTTCATTGTTTGTCTGGGCCACCAGATTCCTGGCGCTAACAAAAAACAAGGATAACAAAATCAGACAAATCGTTGGAAGTTTAGTTTTCATCATATTCAGGTGTCGTGGGGTTGATATAAATTTGAGATCAAGCCATTATCCACCTAGCTTGTCCATTCCCCTAGCCTTTTTTTAAATTCACTCGGATTTTCCTAGCAAACAAACATGACATCCAAAGCTTACCGTCCCAACGTCGCTGCCATCCTACAGAGAAGCGATGGCAAAATCCTGATCTGCCAACGCGCCGATTTCCCCGACTGCTGGCAGTTCCCCCAGGGCGGCATCGATGAGGGCGAAACCGCTCTGCAAGCCCTGCACCGTGAGCTTGAAGAAGAAACCGGTTTGCGAATTCCGCACTACAAAGTGCTCGATAGCCATGATGGTTATCGTTATGATTTCCCCGCAGGCTCTCCTCTTAAAAAAGGATTCATCGGACAAGAGCAAACTTATTACCTCTGTCGTTTCACCGGCCAGGACAGTGACATCGACCTCAACACCCACAACATCGAATTTATCAATTTCCGCTGGATCAATCCCAACAAATTTCAAGCTGACTGGCTACCCGATTTCAAACAAAAAGTCGTCCTGCAAGCGATGAAAGATCTGCTCAAGATTTAATCTCGTTTAAACAGGCGATAAAAAGCAATCGCAAGCACGGCTACGCAAGTCCCTTTCCACAGCAACAACCACCAAGGCCTCCACCAGGCCCCCGTCTGCACTTCGACCAAATCCCTGATCCCGAAGGCAAAAAAGGCCATCGCAAAAACCAGAAATAATCCACGCTGATCCGCCTTCCTTTTAAAAATACGAAAACCAAAAAAAACCGCCATCCCCATCCACAAAACCGCCTCCGCATAATTGAACCAAATAAATATCCGCATCCCTTGCCCGCTCCCCATTCGAATTTATCTTAACCTCCGAAACCTTGGCGCAGTTGGTTCGCTCTCCCTTAATTCCCAATCCCCAATTCCCCCAACCACTGCGCACAAATCTTCGGCCATTTGGCCACCCGGTCATCGGTCTTTTTCATCCCAAACCCATGCCCGCCCTTGGCAAAAATATGCAATTCGGTCGGCACCCCGGCTCGCTTGAGGGCAATATACAAATGCGCACTGCCTTCCCCCCAGGCTTTGTCATTATGGGCCGCCACTAAAAAAACCGGCGGTGTGTTTTTATTCACCGCGATACCGCTCGCCAGTTTATCAGGATTTTTTTCATCCTGAATGTAGGCCGCATAAACCAGCACCGCAAAATCAGGCCGACTGCTGACCGAATCAATTTTCGCATCCTGAGGATATGTGCGTGGCTTATCATACTGAGACAAAACCATTGTCGCCAAATGCCCGCCAGCCGAAAAACCAAGAATGCCAATTTTTTTGGGATCGATCCCCCACTCTCCAGCTCGTTTGCGCACCAGACTCATCGCTCGCTGCGCGTCCTGCAGCGGTGCCTGGCTTTTATCCAAACCCTTTCGCCGCGGCACCCGGTATTTTAACAACACCGCAGTGATACCCAGTTGATTCAACCACTTGCAAACTTCAGTGCCTTCATGAGACATCGCCAGAATATTGTAACCACCTCCGGGACAGACCAAAACCGCCGCGCCACTGTTCTCAATCCCTTTCCCCGGGCGGTAAACCGTGATGGTCGCTTGGGTCACATTGGTCAATCTCACCAAGCCGTCTCCCCGCTCAATCGTTTTTTCAGCAGCCACATCACCCTTCTCACCCGGCACCTCACCCGCCCAAAGTGGAATCGGCTCTCCTGCCATCGAGCTCGGATCGGCAGTCAAATCGCCTGCTGCAAGAAAAGTCACGGCCAGCAAAACCGCTATTTGAAAGTTTAAGCGGCACTTCAGCATCTGGCAAATAAGGGGCGTCATTAGTTTCATCGTTATAATAAGAAGATCAGCAAAACCTCGCAGATTGCGTAGTTTTAAAAACTATTATAATTCATCGACAAATAAACCAAGGACAAAACGCTTTTAAAAGTAGAAATCAACGAACAAAACCCGAGCAAAAATCGTCCAAATTTCAGAAGTAACACATCGACAAGGCTTCCCCTTTTTTGATAATATCCAAATAATAAGAGCAGCTTAGATAAAACACGGCGAATGACAGCCAATAAACACGCCCCCTTCACTCGAGAAACCGAACGCCGCACCAGGCGCTGGTTTCCGTGGAATCTACTGCGACCTGGCCGAGGCACTGCCAAATTCACCCGCAAACCCACTGACGAGTCCGCTCCCAAGCCAATACGCATCGGTCTGGCTTTATCTTCCGGCGGCGCCAAAGGTCTCGCTCACGTCGGGGTTATACAAGTGCTCGAAGAAAATGACATCCACATCGACGCCATTGCCGGGTGCAGCATGGGAGCTTATGTAGGATCGTTATGGGCAGCGGGTTTTAACGGACAACAAATGGCTGAACTGGCAGCAGAGTTGGACACCAATCGCGACATGCTCAAACTGGTCGACCCGATTTTCCCTCCCCGCCGCGGTTTCATTCACGGTGACAAGGTCGAAGACTGGCTGGCTCGCTCGCTCAAAGACGCCAGCTTCGACCAATTGGAAAAACCTCTCTACGTGGTCGCCACCGAGCTCGATGGATTTGCCCGCAAGGTTTTTCATCAGGGAGACGTGGTTTCAGCCGTACGCGCCAGCCTATCGATCCCCGGCATCTTGGAGCCGGCAGTGCGCGACGGGGTGGAATATGTCGACGGAGGTGTCTCCGACCCCTTACCCGTCGACGTGTTGAAAGATCGTGGCATCGATGCCGTTATCGCCGTGAATGTCATCCCCTCTATTGAGGATTTGAAAAACTGCCGCCTCAAAGCGCAGGTGATCCAAAAAAACAAACGTTGGTGGCAGCAGCCCGCCTCCTGGCTCAATCAGAAACTTAACTATTTTGCCAAAGGCAACCTGCTCGACATCCTGCGCGGAGCCGCCATGGGTTCACAGATTCGCCTGCTCGAAGAATGTTCCAAACGCGCCGACGTATTACTGTGCCCCATCGTCTGCGATTCGAGTTGGCACAACTACACCAATTACGAAGAATATATTCAAACCGGTCGTGAAATCGCCACAGCCAAGCTACCGGAAATCAAAGCCCTGATCGCCGCCTGCGATCATTCTAAAACGCTAAACGCCAAATGAGCACCTTGTCAGCCAGACATCCATTGCGAAAAAACTGGGATCAACTGGATTCGGCTACCCTACGCGAGCTGCAACTGAAACAGTTGCGACATTTCCTCAAACAAACCGTCTTGCCCTTTTCCAAACACTACCGTAAACTTTTCCACCAGCACGGCCTGAGCCCCGATGACCTGCAATCTTGGAATGATCTCACCAAGATTCCTTTCACCTCAAAGAAGGATCTACTGACTTCCCCCGAGCACCCCGACAGAAACAAGGACTTCGTCATCGTGCCCGATGAAGCTCTGCTCAAACGTCGCCCGGCCACTATTTTTCGAGCCCTTACCCGCGGAGCAGCGAACGCAAAAACCAGCCTCGAACAAGAATACCGCCCCATCATGATGACCAGCACCACCGGTCGATCCAGCGAACCGGTGCCGTTTTTCTACACTCATCACGACATCGAGAATCTCAAGCTCACCGGTCGCCGCTTGATGGAGATCTGCGAGTCGCAGCCGGACTTCCGTCACATCAACATGTTCCCCTTTGCCCCGCACCTGGCTTTTTGGCAGGCCCACTACGCAGGCACTGGCTTTAACACCTTCTGTATCAGCACTGGAGGCGGCAAGGTGATGGGCACCTCGGGTAATGTGATGCTGTTGGGCAAAATCAAACCCGATGCGCTGATCGGCATGCCCACTTTTATCTATCACGTCCTGACCGAGGCGATCAGCGAAGGCGTGCGCTGTGACAGTCTCAAGCGTTTTGTTCTTGGTGGCGAAAAAGTTCCCAATGGCATGAGGCGCAAACTGCGCGCGCTCGCGGCCAAACTAGGATCCGACAATGTCGAAGTGATGGCCACCTACGCCTTCACCGAATCCAAAACCGCCTGGCCGGAATGCCCCGCCCACGGCACCGAAAAAACCGAGTCCTCCGGTTACCACATCTATCCTGACCTGGGCATCATCGAAATCGTCAATCCCGAAACCGGTGAAACCATGCCCGAGGGACAACCCGGCGAAATCGTTTACACCCCGCTCGACAGCCGTGGCACGGTCGTTCTGCGCTACCGGACCGGGGACTGCATCAGCGGCGGCATCACTTACCAGACCTGCCCACAATGTGGACGCAGCTGCCCGCGCCTACTGGGTCGCATTTCTCGGGTGTCCGACATCCACCGTCTGCAAATCGGAAAAATTAAAGGCACTCTGGTTAACTTCAATGATCTCGAACATATCCTCGATGACATCGACGGCATCGGAGCCTGGCAGATTGAGATCCGTAAAAAAAATGACGACCCGATGCAGACGGATGAAATCATCGTGCACGCCCAGGCGCAGGACGACCAGGATGAAAATCAACTCTCTGAGAAAATCAGCCAACAATTTCAAACCCAGGCGGAGCTGCGCCCTAACCAGGTAGTCTTCCATGACACCGAAACTTTGAAAAAAATGCAAGGGGTGGGTGTCGCTATCAAAGAAGAAAAAATCGTCGACCACCGCCCCAAAAATAAAAAAACCTGATTACCTTATTCATTCGTGCCATTGCTATCAATCGCGCTTAACATTTAAAAAATCCACCCCATGAAAAATAAAAAACAATTAGTGATCATCGACGGAGTGCGCACCGCTTTCTCGAAAATGGGCAGCTCACTCGCCACATTGGACGCCGTCGATCTCGGCACAGCGGTTATCACCAACCTGATCACCAAAACTGGAATCGATCCCGGGATCATCGACGAAACCATCTTCGGCTGCGTTTCCCAACCGGCCGAAGCCGCCAACATCGCACGTGTGATCGCTCTGCGAGCCGGCATTCCCAAAGAAGCCCCCGCTATGACCGTTCACCGCAACTGCGCCTCGGGTTTGGAAGCCATGACCACCGCATCGGAACGCATGGCTGCCGGACACGGTGAAGTGTTCATCGTCGGTGGCACCGAGAGCATGAGCCGCATCCCACTTTATTATTCCTACCAAGCCGCAGGCAAATTTGCCCAACTGGCTCGATCAAAAGGTGCCATGGCCAAACTCTCATCCATGGCCGCGTTTCGGCCCGCCGATTTCAAGCCCATTGTCGGCCTGATGATGGGACTGACCGACCCCGTCGCAGGTATGAACATGGGTCAAACTGCCGAACTGTTGGCGCGGGAATTCGACATCAGCCGCGAGCAACAGGATCAGTTCGCTCTCAACTCCCATCAAAAAGCCGAAGCCGCCGCCGAAGTTCTCAAAGAAGAAATGTGCCCGGTCTATAACGAAACCAGCAAAGAAGGTTTTGTGCTCGGTGACAATGGCGTGCGCAAAGGACAGACCATCGAAGCACTGCAAAAGCTCAAGCCCATTTTCGAACGCAAAACCGGAACCGTCACCGCCGGCAACTCGTCGCAGATCACTGACGGCGCCGTCGCTCTGCTGGTGATGACCGAAGAACGCGCGCAAAAACTCGGCATCCAACCCATCGGACGCCTGGTCGATCATGCCTACGCCGGCTGCGACCCCAAACGTATGGGACTCGGCCCCGCCTACGCCATTCAGCGCATGGTGGCCACCTGCAAACTCAAGCCCAAAGACGCCGACGTGATCGAGATCAATGAAGCTTTTGCCACCCAGGTGCTGGCGGTGGAAAAATTGTTGCGCGACATGAGATTAACCATCCCTCCCAGAACCCTGAACCCCTTGGGAGGGGCGGTGGCGCTTGGACACCCGGTAGGAGCCAGTGGAGCCCGCCTGGTTTTAACCGCTTTAAAACAATTGCACAACAATGGAGGAAAACGTGCCCTGGTTTCCTTGTGCATTGGTGGAGGTCAAGGCGGTGCCGCCTGGTTGGAAAAAGTATAACCCAGATCGAAATATGAAAAAGATGCCCAAAAAGAAAACTGCTCGCAAAAAAGCTGCATCCCCAGTCAAAAAACCATCCCAGCTCATTCGTCTGCAACACCGCGATGACAACATCGCGGTATTAACCTTTAACCGCCCGCATTCGTCCGCCAACATTTTTGACGCCGCTACCTTGGATCAACTCGATAGCTGCCTCGATGAAGTCCGCGACAAGTCCACCGCAAGCGGGTTGATTCTCAACTCGGCCAAAGATTCGATTTTTGTCGCCGGTGCCGATCTCGACGCCCTGCAAAACGCATCCCCGGAAGAACTGCGTATTTTGATCAACAAAGGACAGCAGGTTTTTCAAAAACTTGCCGACCTGAAAATCCCCACCGTGGCCGCCATCCACGGCGTCTGCCTAGGTGGAGGTTTGGAAGTCGCACTCGCTTGTGACTGGCGCGTCGCCAGCCCTGATAAAAAAACCAAGATCGGCCTGCCAGAAACCCAACTCGGCATCCTGCCCGCCTGGGGTGGATCGAGCCGACTGCCGCGTTTGATTGGTCTGCCCAAAGCGATCCCGCTGATCACTGCCGGCAAAACCTTGTCTGCCGTAGCCGCTTACAAAAAAGGCATCATTGATGAGCTAGTGCCCAACGAACGTCTGCTCGAAATGGCCACCCGTTTGATTCATCGCGGCTTGCCTGAGCGAAAAAATTTCAGCCTGAGTAACAACCACCTGTCCGCCCCGTTGATCGGATTGGTCGCACGGCGCAAAATCCTCGCCACCACCCGCGGCCACTACCCCGCACCTCTAGCCGCACTGCGAGTGATGACCCAGGGAGCTCCGGCCCCGCTCGACCACTCGCTCGAACGTGAATGTGACGAAGTGCTCAAACTCGCCCAAGGCCCGGTAGCCAAAAATTTGATGCGCGTCTTCCAACTTCAAGAACACTCACGCAAATTACGTTATTTGCCCAAATCAGCGGCCGACCCAAAAACCCAGATTCATCAAACCGCTGTCATAGGTGCAGGTGTCATGGGTTCGGGCATCGCCCACTGGCTCAGCACTCGATCCCACCCCGTCATCCTGCAGGATATCAGCGAGACCCAGATCGCCTCCGGCATGCGCTCGATTTCCAAACTGTTCAGTGATGCGGTGAAACGCAGAATCCTCACCGGACTGGAAGCCAAACAAGCCCGCGACCGGATCCACCCTTCTTCTTCACCTGTTCCTCTCGACGATGTAGAACTGGTGATCGAAGCGGCTACCGAGAATATTGAGATCAAAAAGAAAATATTCCAGGATCTCTGCCAACGCACCGGCCCCAATACCATTCTCGCCACCAATACCTCGGCGCTGCCTATTTCCGAACTGATCAACGATCCCAAGATCACCCACCCCGAGCGAATCCTCGGGCTGCACTTTTTCAACCCCGTGCACCGGATGAAATTGGTGGAAGTGGTGGTACCGGAAAGCACTGATCGCAATCACGTCGAGGTCTGTTTAAAATTTCTCCGCGGCATTGGCAAACTGCCGGTGGTGGTGAAAGACAGCCCTGGGTTTTTGGTCAATCGCATCCTGCTGCCTTATTTGATCGAAGCCGGCCGCCTGTATGATTCGGGCGTGGACGCTCGGGGCATCGACCGGGCAATGCTCGCTTTTGGCATGCCTATGGGACCGCTCCGCTTGTTGGATGAAATTGGCCTCGATGTCGGACTGCACGTGGCGGGCACTTTGGAAACCGCTTTCGGCAAACGTTTCGAAATCCCCGGCATCCTCAGACGCATGGTTGATTGTGGCAACCTGGGGCGCAAGTCCGGGGGTGGTTTTTACCGCTACGACGGAGCATCCTCCGGCAACAATGAAGCCAATCCCGCTGCGCTCGAATGCCGTCGCAGCGGCAGCGAACGCGAACTGAGCCAACGCGCTATTCAAAATCGCCTGGCGCTATTGATGGCCAACGAGTCCTGGCGATGCTTGGAGGAAAAAGTCGCGCAAAGTGCTGACGATATTGATTTTGCGATGATCATGGGAACCGGCTTTGCTCCGTTCCGTGGCGGCCCCATGACCTGGCTGCACAGTTTTGGCCCGGGCAATGCCTGTGCCGTTCTCGACCAACTGGCAGGCAGCGAAGGCGAGCGTTTTCTGCCCGCCGATTCGCTACGCAAAGCTTCACAAGTTCCAACACAAACACCGGCCAAAACCAGTCCAAGTCCTTCCAAATCGACTAAGACCGATTCCGAGGAAGATCTTGCCCCAGCCATCACAAACGAAGAAGCTCCGCAAAACCAACACAGCGGCTCCAAAGTGATCGACACCTCGAAGATGTCCCCTGCGGAACGAGCGGCACTGGAATTAACCGAAGCGGCCAGAGACAAAGTGACCGGCCCGCGCAGTTTTTCTGCTTCGCTGTTCATGGGTGAAGCCAACATGGATGCCATCATCCCCTTCCCTCTTCCTAAACAGGAAGAAGAAAAACGCTCGGAAGAATTTCTTGCTAATTTGCAAAAATTTCTCGATGAAAAAGTAGATGCCGACCGCATCGACAAAAGCGGTGAGATCCCTGCGTCCGTGATCAATGGCCTGGCAAAAATGGGGGCTTTTGGAATCAAAATCCCCCAGGAATATGGCGGCCTCGGCCTGCCACAAACCACCTACTCCCGCGCCGCCATGTTGCTCGGTGCCAAATGCGGCAGTCTGACTGCACTGGTATCCGCCCATCAATCAATCGGAGTTCCCCAACCGCTGATCCTCTTTGGCACGGAAAAACAAAAACAAAAATACCTGCCGCGCTGTGCCGGTGGCGAGATTTCTGCTTTTGCTCTCACCGAACCCGATGTCGGATCGGATCCCGCCAAAATGGGTACCACCGCGACGCCAAGCAAAAACGGCAAAAACTTTGTCATCAATGGAAAAAAACTATGGTGCACCAATCTGCATAAAGCCGGGCTGATCGTAGTGATGGCCAAAACTCCGCCTCCCGAAGGAGCCCCTCCCTCAGCCCGTTCGATCACCGCTTTCATCGTCGAGATGGATAGCCCGGGCATCGAGATCACCCACCGCTGCCGCTTCATGGGTCTGAAAGCTCTTTATAATGGGGTGGTCACTTTCAAAAACGTGCGTGTGCCGACTGAAAACATCATTCTCGGTGAAGGGCGTGGATTGAAAGTCGCCCTAACCACATTAAACACCGGACGCATCACCCTACCCGCCGCTTGTGTCGGACTGGCCAAGGAATGTCTTAGAATTTCCACCGAGTGGGCTGCGGAACGGGTGCAATGGGGGTCTCCTATCGGCAAACACGACGCCATCGCACAAAAGCTCGCCAAAATGGCCGCCGAGACTTTTGCAATGGAATCGATCGTGCTCTACACCTCCGGCCTGGTCGATCGTGACAAAAAAGCCGACATCCGCATCGAAGCTGCTTTCGGAAAACTGTGGGGCAGCGAGCGCGGTTGGGACATCGCCACGGAAACCATGCAAATCCGTGGTGGACGCGGATACGAAACCTCCGAGTCGCTCAAATCCCGCGGTGAAGAAGGCATTCCGGTGGAACGTTTCCTGCGCGACAGCCGCATCAATACCATCTTCGAAGGATCGAGCGAGATCATGCGCCTCTTCATCGCCCGTGAAGCCCTCGATCCACACCTCAACGTCGGCGGTGCGGTGCTCAACAGCACTCTGCCGAACAAAGTGCGCTTCGAAGCAGCGCTGAACGCGGCCAAATTCTACGCCTGGTGGTATCCCTTGCAATGGGTGCCCGCTTTGTTCGGCACTTGTGGCTGTCAGGGGAAGATGCACCCCAAACTCAACCGTGAGATTCGTAAAGTGCGTGCCAATAGCCGCAAACTCGCCCGCAAACTGTTTCACGCCATGATCCTCAACGGTCCCAAGTTGGAGAAAAAACAAAGCCAACTCGGACGTTTTGTCGACATCGGCTCAGAGCTGTTCGCCATCACCGCGACCTGCTCGCGAGCCCAGCAACTGCTCGATCACGACGATACCGAGAACAAAGAGGAACTGTTAGCCATGGTCGAATATTTCTGCCAACTCACCCGCCAGAAAATCGACCGCCTGTTCCGCGATCTGTCGCAGAACTCGGATAACCAGGGTTATCAAGTGGCCAAACGCCTGTTGGAAAAAGAAAAAGAAAAATAAAAAACTCCCCATTTTTCCTGCTTACGGCTTGACCTCCGCCCCCATGATCCCGATGCTCGGAGCAGTTCCCACTCTCCAATGAATCTGCGCGACCAACTCAAAACCATTCTGCCCGACATTTTGCCGGCCACTCCTGTTGATTCGATCAAAGGCACTGAGCTGATCGAGTTGGTCAAATACCGGCTTCACCAGAACTACAGTGACGCCACCTTGCGTTACCACTTCTCCATCATGTCCTGCGACCCCTCGTCGCCGATCGCAAAGGTTGAGCAGGGTCAGGGTTATTATTTACGCACCACC
>JAJRVS010000081.1 GCA_024277195.1 Verrucomicrobiota bacterium
AGTTTGTTGTCGAGCATGCTGCCCTCGCTGCCGACCAGATGGGTGTGCAGGTAATAGGGTTGCAGGCAGTCGATCACCGAGGCGACTTTGCCAACGTTACCGTTAGAGAATTTCAGCAGTGCGGTGGCGGTGGTGGGGTATTCGTATTTGGTGAATATTTCGTTTTTCGAGGTGGTCGAATAACAGGTGACTTCCTCGACCTCATTGCCCATGCACATCAGCAGCGCATCGAGTGCGTGGCAGCCGGCGGAGAGCAGGCTGGAGCCGCCATTTTCCTTGGTGGTGTTCCAGCGGTATTGACCATACCAGGGGCCGATGCCGTGGTAATAATCGACTTCGCCATAATGCACATCACCGAGGAATCCGCCGTCGATGATCGATTGGGTGGTGGTGAACTGGCTGATGAAACGCAGTTCAAAACAGAGGCAGGCTTTCACATGGTTGGCTTCGATGGCGTCGCGGATGGCTTTGCAGTCTTCCCAGTTGAGCGCCATGGGTTTTTCCAGAATGATATTTTTGCCGGCTTCGGCAGCAGCGATGGCTTGCTCGCGGTGTTGGTTGGGGTAACTGGTGATCGATACGGTGTCGATGTCAGGGGAGTTGATCAATTCGCTGACGTCTTGGTAAGCGGTGATGTCACTGCCAAATTTGGCGGAGACTTCTTTGCTGTCCAGTTCGCGTGATGAATAAACGGCTGCCACTGATCCTTGATCGGTGCCGTTGATTGCGTCGATGTGAGCGGCTGCTGCCCAGCCGTATCCGATTACTCCTACTTTGTAAGCCATGTTTTTGGGTGTTTTGAAAAATTGTGCTCACCGGTGGGCGGGCGTGTGAGGTTTATTCAAAGTCGGGCAGGGCGACAAGGCAAGTTTTTTTTGTGTTGTCGAGAAGGGGACGGGGGTAAGACAAAGTAGTCAAGCTGCTGAGCGCTATGTGTTTCGCCCTTGCAGGGCTGGGAGAATTGGATTTCTTACCCAGCGCTTCGCACTGGGCTATCACATTCTGTCCTTTCAGGACAGTTTGCTTTCATTTCTTTTGCACCAACGGTGCTCAATGATATAGCCCAGTGCGAAGCGCTGGGGGTAAATCGGTTTTATTGCCAGCCCTGAACGGGCGAAATGATGTTGAGGGGTGATAAGGTAGCTTTCGATAAACAAGAGCTAACTTTTTTGTCCTGCACCCAAGGGGGCGCGTGGGTGGGCGGAAACAGGGTGGGCAGTCGGGGCGGCCGTGCTACAATTAGGCCTGTTTTTTATCGGGCGGGGTGGCGGCGGTGAAGGTCATGCCGATGTAGGCTCCTCCGGCATGAGAGCCGCCGAGGCGCATGGGCAGGTCACGTTCGGGAAAACGAATGGGGGATCCGGTGATGGCGTCGCGGCGCCAGGCCCAGGCGGCGTAGATGGCCAGTGCAGTGAGGGCGAGTAAGGCGATGCCGGTGAGGATGTTTTTCACCACTGGCCAGATGCCAATAAAAAAGGCTTTGATGTGGCCGCCGATACCGGGTTTGGCTTGCGGTGGATTTTGCTCGCTGATGACGGGTCCGCGGGTGGAGGCATTGCCTTCAATGACGCTGGTCATCCAAAATAAGCGGATCGACATTTCCAACGCGAGACGCTTGATTTGCTCGGCAGGGTGTTGGGTGGTTTGCGCTTCGCGGATGCAACTGTAGGTCACGCGGTCAATGGCGGAGGCAGGTAGGGCTTCGTGGATTTTGTCGCCAAATTCAAAACGGGTTTTATCCGGAGCTTGCATGTGGTAAACTACGATGGCGGCGGGTTTTTGACCAAGCCAACGGTGGTGCAGACTGGAGAGTGAAACGCTGTCGGGCAGTGCTTGGGCGGGGCCGAGGATGAGTAAATAAATATCGAGAGGGGATTCCGCTTGATGGACCTGTAGAACTTGGGAGATTTCGGCAGAGTCCTGCTGGGTGAGGAAACCCTGGGGGTCGATCAGATGTCGTTCGGGTTTGTTTTTGCTGAAATATTCAGCGATCACATTGTCTGGCAGGGCTTCGGTCTGGGACAGGTAGAGTGGAATCGGCCGCACGTTCAATGGCGGGGGGCGCAATGAGCGACCGTTGGCATTGGGTTCGACGATCGAGAGAGGGAAACGGGGTTGCACGTGGTCGGAGGGCAGGATGCGGTCGCCGCCGCGGAGTTTTTCTTTGAGCGCCTCCAGTTCGGGATCTTTCACCGGTTGGGTCGAGGAGCCGTCGGGATTGAGTGGCCAAAGGCCGTTGCCTAGCATCACCGAGCCGGGTTCTTCGAATCGTTCGGCGTCACGTTTGCTCCATTCGGGCAGGGCGGACTGGGCTTGCGAGCTAGAGGCTGCTGCGATGAGCATAGCGCCGAGCAAAACAACGGTGCTCGTTTTTTTCAAAATGCGCTGGGTCCGGTATTTGCAATATAAAGAATAACGACTCATGGGAAAACGGTTCGTGAAGCTTTAGAAAGGGAGAAATCTGAGCGGGGCGGTGAGTCAGGACAAGGCCTGTTCACTGCGTTTGCCCACCAGCGGGGAGCCCGCTTTGGCGTTGCGTAACAGAGGGAGAGTGGTGGCGCCAAATGGATTGAGCACCGATTGTTGGGTTTCAGATTGAATACGCAGCACGCTGCGTGAGCGTTTGCTGAGGCTGCGACCGAGTTTTTTCATCACTTTGCACAGGGCTTTGCCGTTTTCGCCACGCACAAAATGAGAGCGTGCGGACTGCAGACATCGGGTGGCGGAGCTTTCGTCGAGAAATTTCTCTACGTAGTAGCCCAGCGAGATGCCCGCTTCGCCGGTATTGGTATCGAGCAATAAAAGGATGGCGTTCTCGTTGGGGCGCGCAATGTCGACGCCTTTGACCGCGGCGTGATTGAGCAACCAGAATCCCAGTTCGCTCATTTTGACGTTGGCGGGCAGAGTTCCCAGATAAGCACAGAAAAATAGCTGCGGAAAACGATCCTTGAGCCGATCCATGACGGCGAGCACCTCTTCGCGCTCCTCCTTGCGCAGGCAATGGGCGGCGTCGTGCAGGCGATCCATCTCGACCATGGCGGTACCGAAGACGGCTTGAGCATCCGTGATGGAATACCCGCAGGAATGACATTCGTCAGACCGGTGGGTGACAGATTTTGAACAACGAGGGCATCTCATTACCGCATAAACCACTAAAATCAGACAATATTCAAGAACTATTTAAGATTTCTATAATATTTAAGTAAATTAGACTTACCTGCAAAAGCGGGAAAGCCTCTTGTGGAGAGTTGGAGGAAAATACTTTGAACAGGGTAAAGGTGGGGATTGTCTGTCATAACTATGGATCTTTCATCGTTTCAGCGTCGCTGTGCCGGGCCTGTGGGGCGGCGGACTTTTCTCGAGGTGGGTGGATTGAGTGTTCTCGGACTGGGGATGGGCGATTTTCTGCGGATGAAAGCGGAGGCGGCGACGGCGGGCAAGGCGATGGGCGACGATACCTCGGTGATTTTTATCTGGTTGCCCGGGGGCTTGCCGCACATGGAGACTTACGATATGAAACCCGAGTCTCCGTCGGAGTACCGTGGGGATTTTCGTCCGATACGCACCAATGTGCCGGGGATGGAAGTTTGCGAATTGTTGCCGATGCACGCCAAAATCGCCGACAAGTTTGCGATTGTGCGTTCGATTCACCATGAATTTGCCGATCACGGAGGGGCGCACAAGCGCATGATGACCGGACGGGCGCCCAAAACGCCGACAGGTACCGTGAATGATTCACCGGCGGTGGCCAGCATTGTGAAAAAGATGTTGAGTAAAAAAGGGGGCAAGTTGGATATGCCGGTGGCGGTGGCGGAAGTGGACTCGGGGCGCGCGGGCATCGATACTTTTGCCATGGGGCCGGCTTATCTGGGACCGTCGAATACGCCTTTCATGGTGACGGGGGATCCGAGCTCGGCTGATTTCAAGGTGCAGAACATCGGGGTGAAAAAGGAGATGGAGGGCCGCTTGGAGGATCGACTGGCGATGCTCAAGGGGATGGATAAATTTCGCCGTGACATGGATCGAAGCGGACGCATGGACGCGATGGACAATTTTAACCGCCAGGCGATGGACATGCTGATGAGTGAAGATGTGCGCCAGGCTTTTGATCTGACCAAGGAGCCGACCGCCGTTCGCGAGCGTTATGGCATGCACCGTTATGGTCAGCGAGGCTTGCTGGCGCGGAGATTAGTGGAGGCGGGCAGTCGTTTTGTGACGATGGTGTGGGAGAATCTCGACAGCAAACCCAAGAATGCGGTTTACAACTGGGACTGCCATGCGGTCAATTGTCATATTTTTGAAGATCTGAAGTGGCGCCTGCCTTTTTATGACCAGGCATTGAGCGCGCTGATTGAGGATCTTTACCAACGTGGGCTGGATAAAAAAGTGATGCTGGTGGTGGGCAGTGATTTTGGGCACACACCGAAGATCAGCACCAACCGTGGCACCGCAACCGGAGTGATGCAGCCGGGGCGTGATCACTGGCCCAAAGCGATGTCGGTTTTGGTTTCCGGTGGTAATATGCCAATGGGGCAGGTGATCGGGGCAACCAATTCCAAAGGTGAGCACCCGGTCGAGCGGGTGATGACACCGAATGACCTGTGGGCAACGGTTTATCAGCATCTGGGTATTGATTATAATCAGTATATCAAAGATTTGAGCGGGCTGCCGCGACAGATCCTGCCTTATGGCAAGCCTATCCCTGAGTTGTCTCCGATGGCTTGAGCGGAGAGATGGCGGTGATCCGCGGTCGCGTTTTAGCGGGTTTTATATCCCGCGCATCCTGTTAAAAATTGGGGTTTCTAGGTAAAAAACCTTGAACAAAGGGTGATGTGAGCTGTCATATAAGGTATGAAACCTTCATTTTTGCAAAGGGGCTGTGCAGGTCCCGTTTCACGCCGTAGTTTTCTTGAAGTCGGGGGATTGAGTGTGCTCGGTCTGGGAATGAGCGATTTTTTGCGCATGAAAGCCGATGCAAAAGCAGCCGGCGGTAAAGTGGAGGACAAGTCGGTGATCTTCATTTGGTTGCCGGGTGGCATGCCGCACATGGAGACTTACGACATGAAACCCGAGGCTCCTTCGGAGTATCGCGGAGATTTTCGCCCGATTCGCACCAATGTGCCCGGCATCGAAGTTTGTGAGCATTTGCCGATGCACGCCAAGATTGCCGATAAGTTTGCGGTGATTCGTTCGATTCACCATGAGTTCGCCGATCACGGTGGCGCTCACAAGCGCATGATGACCGGTCGTCCACCCAAAACGCCGACCGGTACGATTAATGATGCTCCAGCGGTTCCGTGCATTGTGAAAAAAATGCTCGCTGGCAGCAAGGGCAATCTGGAGATGCCGATTTCTGTGGCTGGGCAGGATGGCAATAACATGGATGCTTTTGCTTTGGGCTCGGCTTACCTCGGGCCGGCCAACACACCTTTTCTGATTCCGGGCAATCCCAATGATCCGAATTTCAAAGTGAATAACATCGGGGTTAAACCTGAAATGGAAAGTCGTCTCGATGACCGCTTGGCGATGCTGAAAGGCATGGATCAATTCAAGCGTAATATCGACAAAAGTGGCTCGATGGCTGCGATGGACACCTTTAATGCCCAGGCGATGGAGATGTTGATGAGCGAGGATGTTCGTCAGGCCTTTGATCTGAACGAGGAGCCGGACAGTGTGCGTGATCGTTATGGCCGCAGTGCTTATGGTCAGCGTGGTTTGCTGGCGCGTCGTTTGATCGAAGCGGGCAGCCGTTTTGTGACGATGGTGTGGCAGAGTCCTTTTGTTGGCAAAACCATTCCCAAAACTGCTGCGGGCAACTGGGATTGCCATGCGGTGAACTGCTCGGTGTTCGAAGATATGCGCTGGCGTTTGCCGGTTTATGATCAGGCCTTGTCTGCTTTGATAGAGGATCTGTATCAGCGTGGTTTGGATGAAAAAGTGATGTTGGTGGTGGGCAGTGACTTTGGTCACACACCGAAGATCAATCCTCAGAGGGGGACTAAAACCGGGGTGATGCAACCAGGGCGCGATCATTGGCCCAAAGCGATGTCGGTGCTGGTTTCTGGAGGTAATATGCCGATGGGGCAATTGATCGGAGCGACCAATGACAAGGGCGAGCATCCGGTCGAACGGGTGATGACGCCGAATGACCTGTGGGCGACGGTTTACCAGCATTTGGACATTGATTATAATCAATACATCAAAGACTTGAGCGGCTTGCCACGGCAGATTCTGCCTTTTGGCAAACCTATCAAGGAATTGGCTCCGATGGCTTAGGGCCTTTCAAGGATGCGAATAAGGTTTCTTCCTTCATAATTTTCCAGTCGGTGAAGAATGAGTTGCTATTTTGGTTTCAATAAGGGCGCGGCAATTAATGAATCCCCGTAAAATGCGCAGGATTTTTGAGTTCCATCAAGGCGAAATTTCTGATAATAGCGAGCTATGTGAGGAAATTTGAACGCAGATGGGGATCAAAAAGACAAGTAGTTTGGAGGATTTTATTTTTGTCGCGGCCCTAAGGCATTGGAAAATACCTTGATGATGAAAATGAATACTTGGACTGGAAAAACTTCGCGACGTGCTTTTTTACATGGATCCTCTGCTTTGGCCGGGGGGATGCTGATAGGCTGTGACAGGGGGGATCCGGGCGCTGCGGTCAAGGACGCTGCCGACGCTGGAGGTGGAGAGCTTTGCACGGATTGTGTGGCGGGTGGTTCGCAGGGTTTTACGCAAATATTTGATGGCAAGACCCTCGAGGGTTGGCATGTGAATCCAGAAAAAATAGGTCACGGCACCGGCGGTAACTGGCAGGTGGAGGACGGGGTGATCACTGGCGAGCAGGACCCGCCCGGGTCGGGCAATGGTGGCATTCTGTTGACTGACGAGCTGTATGGTGATTTTGAATTGTCGCTTGATATCAAACCAGACTGGGGAGTGTGTTCTGGTTTGTTTCTACGTGCGAATGACAAAGGTCAGTGTTGGCAGATGATGGTGGACTATCATGACAAGGGCAATGTCGGGCATATTTACGGAGAAGGTTCGGGGGCGTTCAGCGCACGTCCTTATGATATCAACGGAGTGTATGAGGGCGAGGGGGAGAATAAAAAACTGGTGAGTCTGGTGACGGCTGATAAAGAAGGTTATGAAGATTCGAGTGTGGTTTCGACTTGTTCGGGGGCGGACTTTTTGAAAACCTGGAAGGTGAATGACTGGAATACGGTGAAGGTTCGATGTGTGGGGGATTACCCTAAGATCACCACCTGGATCAACGGGGTTCAGATTATAGAATTTGACGGAGCCACGGCGAAGATGGCGAAGTATGACAAGGATAAGGTGAAGGATCTGCTGGGCGTGAAAGGGGCGATCGCGGTGCAGGTGCATGGTGGTAAAACCTGGCCGGTGGGTGGTAAGTGTCGGTGGAAGAATATATCGGTTAAAACTCTATGAGCCAGATGAGCCGAAGGTTTTTTCGTCTGACGGGGGTGATAGCTTTGCTGGTGCTGGGCTTTCTGCTGGGCACGGTTTATAGCCAGGATACTGCGAAGTTGGATGAAAAGGAGGCGGGAAAAAAGGTGGATCGTTTTTCCGGCCAGACGGTTGGTGGGGTGAAGGAAGCTTTGCAATTGATCCTGGAGCGTGCGCCCAACGCGCCACGGGTGGGAGAGTTGGCGCCGGATTTCAACTTGCTGGATTCTATCTCAGGAGAAATGACGAAGCTCTCCGATCTCTGCCGGGCAGGGCGTCCGGTGGTGGTGTTTTTTGGCAGCGGAACTTGTGGAGTGACTTGTGGGCGCGCGCCGGATATGAGGGGCTTGGCGGAAAGGTTCGGCAAGCAGGTGAATTTTGTGATGATCTACATTCGTGAGGCTCATCCGCGCGATGGTTTTGCCATCGAAACTTTTTCAGTGATCGATGATCCCAAGACGTTTGCCCGCCGCCAACACGCGGCCGCTTCATGGCGCAAGCAGTTCAAACCACCTTTTCCTGTATTGGTGGATGATATGTTGGATCACACTGCAACCCGTTGGGCGGCGTGGCCGGTTAGATTGTTTGTGGTGAACCCGGATCGCAAGGTGGTTTATGCAGGAGCTCCCGGACCTTGGTATTGCAAGCCGATGAAAAATTATGTGCACAAAGTCAAACCCCCGGATGAAGTCAGTGCCGAGGGGTTTAATCACGAAAGCCTGGAGGAGTTTCTGGAGAGGTATAACATAGGGAAATAGTGGTCAAATGGAATCCGCACGATCCTCTACTCCAGTGAGTGGTGTTGGGTGCTGTCGACGATGATCAAGGTTTCATTCGAGCCGTTGGCGACAACTTTGAGCGAGTAGGTTTCGGCTTGTTCGTCGGTGGTGTAGAGGATGGGATCGGCTTCTTTGCCGTCGAGGGTGTAGGGCAGCAGGGTGGCGGGGTTGAGCGGGGGAGCGGACAAGTGTTCAGCTTCCAGCAGGAAGCGGATCAATTCAGCTCCGGCCATCGGCGTTTTGCGGGGATAAGCTTCATCATCGACGTGAAATTTCTGCAAAGCTTGCTGCAGGGTGAGCAGGCTTTGTTTGCTTTGGTATTCGTAGCGGACTTGGTCGCGTGCGGGGCGCAGGATGAAAAACAGGGTCGCTGTGATGGTGACGAGCAAAACACCTCGAATGAGAATATTTTTACCCTTTATCATAAGCTTTTTCGACTTCTTCACCGAGGATACAGATGCCTCTTTCAAGGACGTCTTCGGCCTGAGTGAAGGACAGACGGATGCATTCGCGGCTATGAGGCCAGTCTTCGGTTTCGAGGCCAAAGAAAAAATACTCGCCGGACACGATGAATGTTTGGCGGTTTTTTAAGCGTTGATAGAGTTCTTTGCTGCTGATGGGTAGATTTTCGAACCAGATCCAGACAAAAAAAGCGCCTTCGCTTTTGTGTACTCGCCAAGGCAAGTCGGCGGGCAGGTATTGTTCGAGCAAGTGTTCCGCTCGCTG
>JAJRVS010000082.1 GCA_024277195.1 Verrucomicrobiota bacterium
AAATCAATCCTGAATTTCTGTGAGTCCCTTGGTTTCCAGTATTCCAATTATATTTCCAGCGAACGTCGAGCACAGGCAACCCGCTAGCGGGAGCGCGTGTGATCGAAGGGGTTAAGGGTTAAAGATTTCATTTATTCGTAACTGCGGGGCGGCTAGCGGGTTGCTCTGCTGCGTTTTGTTCGGTGGTGTTAAGTTAGTGTGGTTGTGTCCTCTCTGCACCAGCCTGCACAAGAATATCCGTTACTTCTACGAGGAAATTTGCAGAACGCGGACTAGCTAAGCATAATAAATAAATGGAAATGGAATTCTTTGTTTGAAGGTGAGCTAAAATAGTGATGTCTTTGTTATTTTTTGAAATCTCATATAAAGTCCCGATCTGTCCTTGCGCGAATCGCTTTGGTTTTGCGGTGACTTTAAAGGCGTTGCTGTTCAGGATCCTCTCGATGTCGACTTGCTTGTTCGTTTGAATGTAAAGATCGATTGATGACGCCATTGTAATATCGTCCTGTTTTTAAACCGAACGTGTTGTTTATCTTACAAAGGAAAATACAGGTTAATTCCTTTATATCCAACCATAGGATAATACAGCGGCAATAATTTTCCATTGGAAAATACAGCGGAATCTGCTTATACTGTATTTATGAACAGTAAAGGAGCTTTGGAGGTTGAAATCAGGACGGCAATTAGACGGCGCGGGATGGCTTATCAAACGGAGGAATCTTACGTGGGATGGTACAAACGTTTTGTCAAATTTCATGGAATGAAACACCCTCGCGAAATCGGGAAAGCTGGTGTGGAATCTTTTTTGAATCATTTGGCAATCAACTTGGAAGTGGCTCCGGGGACGCAGAATCAGGCTTTCAGCGCGTTATTGTTCTTATACCGGGAGGTGCTCAAGCTAGATTTTGAGGGCATCAATGCGCGGCGAGCCAAGGAGCGCAAAAAGCTGCCGATGGTGCTGAGTAGGGACGAAGTGCGGCAGGCATTTGAATGCACACGTCAGGGAACTCCGCATTTGATGTTGTGTTTGTTGTATGGGTGTGGTTTGCGGGTGAGTGAGGGGCTGAGATTACGAATCAAAGATGTGGATTTTTCCAATTCTTGCATCTGGGTGCAAAAGGGCAAGGGTGGAAAAGACCGTTGTTTGACGATGCCAGAGAATTTGAGCGATGATTTGAAACGTCAGATAACCCGAGCTCGAATCTACTATGAAGAGGATGAGGCGGATGGAGGTAGCAAGGTTTATGTTGAGCCTGCGCTGGACAGGAAGTCAGGGGGCGGTTTCAGTAAAAGTTGGCACTGGTACTGGGTTTTCCCTTCGGCGCGGAGAAGCAAAGACCCTCGCGATGCCGTTCGCAAAAGACACCACCTGCTAGAGGGTGCAGTGAGCAAGTGGCTCAAGAAGGCCTGCTGCGATGCTGGAATTCAAAAACGAGTGACGGCTCATGTGTTGAGACACAGCTACGCGACCCATTTGTTGCAAAGCGGGGTGGATTTGCGGACGATTCAAGAGGCTTTAGGGCATAGTAATGTGAAAACAACCGAGATTTATACTCATGTGTTGCACGCTATAACAGGAAAGGCGCGCAGCCCTTTGGATGACTTGTGATACCACTTCACCCTAACCGTAAACTTCACAGCGAAGATTTCTTTGCAGGTGTCGGTCTTTCTGTCAAAGTCCCATCATGGAACTCGGACTCAAAAACAAAGCCGCTCTTGTCATGGCCTCATCCGGAGGCATCGGTCAAGGGGTCGCCCTCGAACTCGCGCGCGAAGGCGCACAAGTAATGCTCTTTGCCCGCAATGAGGAAAAACTCATTGTTACTCAAAAACTCATCGCCGAACAAACGGGCAATCAACCCGCCTACACCGTCGGCGACATCTCCGATCCTGACGCCATCACGAACGTGCTCGACCGCACTGCCACTGAATTCGGCGATCTATGGGCGCTGTTCAACAATACTGGTGGCCCACCCGCCGGCACCTTCGACTCCTTCACCGACGACGAAGCTTGGCAGGCCGCCTTCGAGCTCACTCTGCTCTCCTACATCCGGGTGATCCGCGCCGCCCTGCCCCACATGCGCAAATCCGGCCTAGGAGGACGCATCGTCAACAACACCTCGATCTCCACCAAACGGGTGATCGACAACCTCATCCTCTCCAATACTTTCCGCATGGGTATCGTCGGACTATCCAAAACCCTTGCCCGCGAATTGGGACCGGAAAACATCCTCGTCAACGTCGTCAGCCCCGGACGCATCGACACCGACCGCATCGCCCACCTCGACAACCTCGTCGCTGAAAAGCAAAATCGCGAAGCCTGCGATGTGCGCGCCGCAGCCGAAGCAACCATCCCGCTCGGACGCTCAGGCTCCCCGCAAGAGTTTGGCAAAACCGTCGCCTACCTCTGCTCTCAAGCCAACACTTACCTCAGCGGCCAAAACCTAGTCATCGACGGCGCCGGCAGCGATGTTTATTGAATGAGTATTTGCCCGCCTCTAAACATCAGTGCCCATCAGTGAAATCAATGGTTTAAAAATCCTAAAACCTACCCCCTCAACCTTTTCACCCTCTCCAATCACTCCCCGACCACTTCATAAGTGCCTCGCCCTTTGCCACTAAAAGTAACCCGCTCATTACTGATATTTTTCAGCTCAACCCTCACCCCCTGCCCGTGCACAATCACCTCCGGCCGCGCTTTGAACGGCGGCGAAAAGGTGATGCTTTCACCACCCGCCACCTGTCCGCTCAAGCGCCGCTCTGCAGCACGATTGCTCCTCGAATCGTAAGTAAAAACCCCCAGCACCACGACCGGTTTGTCCACTGCTTCAATGCGCAGGCGATGCCAGCCGTATGCAAATCGTGAAATCCCCTTGCGGTTCTCCATATAGTGTTTGCGCTTCTGCTGATCAATAAAAGGAACATTGCTCAACTGCTCCAAACGCCTCTTCCCATCCACCGAAACCCGCAACTTGCCTCCATCCGCCTGATCCACATAGGCCACCGACAAATCGGTCATCAATGCATCCATTTCGAGCACTTGTCCCGGCTGCAACTTGATCTGTTGATCCCCGTAAGCCGCACCCCACTTTGATCCAAAAGGCTCCACTTTAAACGACATTTTTTTTCCGCCGCTGCGATGATCCCACAGAGCGCTGCCCACTCCGATGAAACGCCGTTGCGGGCAAATTTTCATATCCACTGCGGTCAAACGCGCATCTTTGCCCACCAACTCCAGAATATGACGGTCACCAAGCTGGGTGCGGCCATATCGAAAAGTAGAATTGCGCACATTACGCTTGGCAGTAAGGCGCCCATCGCCCACGTATTCACCATCGATATAAACCTTGGCATAAGCACGTTTGGCTTTGGCATCTTCCGGTTCAAAATCTCCCCAACAGTTGATCGCCATGTCCTCGAACAGAACCATGTTTTTCTGAACCAGACGCGGACCCTTTTCTTCAAAGGTCACCATCTCGCCCTCCCAGCCATAGGTATTGGCATGCACTCGCTCCGGCAGCAGTAACTGCGCCTGACCCGCCTCGACTGGGCTCCAGCATTCAAAGGCCTTCTCCATTTGCTTGAACCACAAATAGTGCGCCGCCGCCTGCGGATGGCCATCGGCAGGAACCAGCGCAAAACGATTGCACCACCGCGTCACATCATCGCCGACCTTGCCGTAATCAAAACTCGGAATTTGGTAACGTAACCCCAGCGCCTGCATATCAACCGGGTTCGGGGTGTAAGCTCCCAGATTCTGAAACTGGCAAAACAAAAACTCCGCTCCAGGATAATGCGCTTGAATCCAGCGAATCGAGCCCTCGAACACCGCCACTTCATCCGGGCTATCGGTTTTTTCATTAGCTCCGCTACCAAAGATAATAAGATCCGGCGCCACTCCTTGCGGACGGGCGAACAGTTCCGGGTAAAGCTGCTGCCAGCTTGCCCCTGATTTATGTCCGTTATCATTTTCACCAGGCGGGATGGACAGCGAACAGTAGTCCGCCAAACCCGAGTGAGCCTCACCCACACTGGATCCGTCACAGGCCATGAAATTCAAACAAATCATATTCGCCGGCAGATTAAATTTACGCATCAGCTCAAGCTTCAATCGTCCGGCATAATCGTAATAATGCTGCCACCAGCCAAAATAAGGACTCAGCTCCGGACGCCCGACCAACTCTCCATCAAATTCGCGATCAGTGGACAGTGGCTGTTTGAACTTCGCCGACTGCGGATCCTCGTCATAGGGCATCATCTTCGGATTGGCGCTACCACGATCAATGCTCGAGCCCATCACGATGATATGAATCGGCTCCCCCTTCCACAACTTCTGCACCGTGCGTGGAATCTGGCGGTAACCCGCCACCATCGGACGCGCTGAAGCCACCAAAGCCGAACTCACATTTTTGCCCGCCTGCAAATTCGGCGCATAAGCCCAGACCGCCGCGCCCTTGGACACATTGGCCAACTCAACCCGTATCCCGATCGTATTGATATCCGCCGTACTCGATTTGTTCTCACTCTGGAATTTGCCTATAATTTGCGCAGCCTTGATCACCAGATCCACCCTGCCCGGCTGATCCGAATCCGCCTGCCAGGACTTGGCCACCACCAACTCCCCCCGCGAGTGGCGCGGAAACACCCGTTTATCACTGCCACCAAAATCTACCGGACTCCAGTTGCCGTCTTCGCTGTCCAGCTTCATCAACTGCAAGCGCACCTGCAGCGCCTTGGCCTGCGATTGATGCCCCTGCACTGACAAGCTCAAAAAATCGCCATGCGCCAAAGCCGCTTCGGGCAAAGTGAAAAATTGCCACAGCTTTTTGCCCGGCTGTATCTGCACCAGATTGTGAGTCGAAAAAGAGGGCCTTACCTTTTTATCCACATGGGATTCCCTCATCACCTCGACATCGCCCCACGCGTCCGTATTCCAGAAAGCGACGTTGCCTGACTTAAAGCTCCCCGCCCGGCCATCGCGGTGAGGACTGAACGCCTGAAAGTCAAAACTCGGGTTCTGCAACAGATTACCCCCCCTTGCTTCGTCTGCGATCAGCGAAGTCAATCCAACTATCAATAATACTAAGCCGTAAATAAAGGTTTTCATCTGTAACTGTTAAAATGTTGTAAATTTGCCCGCATTAATCCAAGTCGACGATCGAGCCAAATCCGGGATCAAACAGGCGTTGATACATTCTTGCAGCCCGGCCATCCGTCATGCGCGCAATCACGTCACACACCAATCGGGCGCGACCGCTCTCATCCGCCTGGGAAAATATCGCAGTTTCGTCTCGCTCTGACAACAAGCGGAAATGGTCTTTGCCAGGTTTTTCCTCAGCGATATAATATTCCGCCAGCATCGCAAACAAACGCCTCACAATAAAGTCGGCTTTTTTATCGAGTTGCTGCAATTGGTTTGACTTGAACACCACTTTCATCGCCAGCCTTTTATACAGCTTCGATTCCGCCGCCATCAGCGGGTCGATGTGCAGGGCGTATTGATAACGACAAGTCGATGCACTCATGAAATTTTCATCCCGCTGCAAAGACGCCGCCTCGATGAATTGAGCTATTTTCTGCCCCATCAAAACCTCGGCTTTCTCCTCGCGAATCGCCTTAGCCAAGGCGTCAATATGCTCAGCTTCCACCTGCTCCAGATTCTCTGACTCGGCCCACCGCTCCAGTTTTTCCAAGGTGATAAAACCCGCATTAATCCCATCCACCAAATCATTAAGCGAATCGGCGGTATCGTCAGCCCAATCCATGATCTGACATTCAATCGAGTGAAACGCATTGCGTTTTTTACCCGGCGACAGGTGCTCGGGAAAATCACGCCGATCAAAAACAAAATCCAAATCCTGCTTTTGTCCATTATAGAGAAAGTGATTATCCGCTTCCTCATCCGCTGAAAACAAGGTTTTATACTTCAGCACTCCATCCATCAAAGCCCGCGAGGGGTTCATCCCGCTCTGGCGGTGAGAAAAAATGGTTTGGGTCAGAATGCGCAGGGTCTGGGCATTGCCCTCAAAACCACCGTATGGGCGCATCAAACGGTGCAGGGTGCGCTCACCGGTATGACCAAAGGGAGGGTGCCCAATATCATGAGCCAGACAAGCGGCCTCCACCAAATCGGCATCGATATAAAAGTCCGACCCCAACAGATCACTGGTGCGCTGCAAACGGGCACAAATAGAGCGACCGATCTGGGCCACCTCAATCGAGTGAGTCAGGCGGGTGCGGTAAAAATCATATTCCCCGGACAAAAACACCTGGGTCTTACTCTGCAGGCGACGGAAAGACGAGGTGTGAATAATTCGGTCACGATCGAGTTCAAAAGGCGTGCGGTACTCCCCCGCGCGCGGTTCACCACTGTCAGCTGTGGCAAAATCGAAAGCGCTGTAAAAAGTGTTTTTATACATGACCCGCCTGTCACTAATGCCGGTTATTTCAAACCCCGCATTTTGATTTTTTTCCACGCCCCCCAGCCTTCCAACTCGGCGATGGTAGGAACTTTGCTGCCCGGATCCTTGTCGCCAGGCACCCAGTTCAATTCGACCTGGCCTATTTTCATTCGGCCATTGGCCAGTTCCTCAAGCATGCCAAATTTTTCCGCTGCAGATTTTTTGACTAATATTACCTCGCCACCCGCACCACCAGCTGCCGGCAACTTGAGATACACCTTGATCGCCTCTTCATTCCACGGGCTGTCCATCACAGAAACCGCATCGCCTAGTTTCATCAAAAAGCGGAACTTTTTCGGTGCGGCCTGCACCTTTGCCAAATACGCGACCAAGGTCGAGGACTCCAACTGTTCGTAAAGCCCCCAGTCCAAGGCGTATTGTCCCGGCTCGATTTCCACCACACACCAGCGATGTGATTTTTCATTCTCTTTTTCGTAAACATCAAAAATCCCAAAACGGTAACCGCTGGTCGGATCCTTCACCTTACCTCTGAATTCAACATAACGCAGCGTCGGCAGCTTTTCTGTTTTACCGTAAAAGGCTCGCATCGAGGGCAGCGCCCTATCCGGTTGCAGAACAAACGCGGAACGCTCCTCAACACTGGGTGTACGATAAAATCGACGGATCGCCCGCTCCCCCTCCTGATGAACCCGCAGCGCCACCTCGTCATGAATATCCGGACGTGCCGTCGCCATTTTGGGTTGCGGCTTCGAGTCGCTTTTCGCGGTCTCTTGCTCTATTTCAACCTTCTTAACTTGCTGTCCCTGAGGTCGCTCAACCGCCTTGGGCTCATCCCCAGCCACCTTCATGCCCTTGTCTTCTTCGGTCTTTTCGTCAGCCTCCGCTTTGGCTTCCGCAGCTTGTTTCGCCGCTTTCTCTTTCAGCTTCGCAGCTGCCAGCTTATCAGCCTTCTCCTTTTCTGCCGCCTCATCCGCCTTGATGGGTTTCTCTACAACCTGTTTATCCTTGGTGGTTTTCGGCGAGGACTTACCCCCGATCAAACCCGGATTCAAGACCAGTGCCAGCGCTCCTCCACCCACCACCAAAATAATCACCGCCGCCATGATCAATCCCATGCGCGACTCTTTTTCCTCCAGCTGCGAAGTTTCTTCATCAGCCCTGGGTTCAACGCCGTCAGAGTCTAGCTGCTCATCCTGCTTCCCGGCTTCACCCTCTTGGTTATTTGATTCATCATCGCCGCCACTAAGCTGAAGGGATGGCTCGTGCTCTGCTCCATCCTTCTCTTCATCATCTTGAACATCCGGATCACCTCCCTCGCTCTCACCAGCATCCAAGGAATCTTCCTCCTCTTTTTTCTCGCTTAAGCCCAAGGCATCCCACGGATTTCCTCCCTTCCCCCAGGACGGCCCGTCGCCGTCCTTTGCCTCTTCATCCTCTTCATCCTCTTTTCCATCTTCGCCCCCTGCACCATCATCAGAACTTTTCATCCCTGGCGGGATCAAAACCGGTTGAGATTGCCCCTCTTGTTCCAACTCTTCTGCTAAATCGTCATCATCGGATTTTTCTCCCTCTTCAGCCTCAAGCGGATCTTCTGACGCAGTATCTTCGCCCTCTTCCTCTTTTACCTCTTCGTCCTGCTCACCATCATCCCCTTCCTCATCTTGCTTGGAGTCTTCCATCCAAGATGGAACCAGAATTTCTCCAGAACCAGGATCTTCGCTTTCACCTTCCCCCAGATTCAAATCCCAATCGGAATCTACCTCCTGCTCGTCTTCCTGATCAGCTTCATCTTCACCCTCAGTCACGATGGAAATTTCCTGCTCCTGCTGGGATTCTAAACTTTTTTCCATCCACACCGGCAGTACCTTCGGTGCAAGCTCCTGATCTTCGGTTAACAAAGGATCAATCCCTTCATCCGGATCCTGCAATGGTATAGAATCACCCATATCATCATTGTCGTTACCCGTGTCACCCTCTGCTTCACCCTCTGCTTCACCCTCTGCTTCACCTCCTCCCAAATCCTCGCCAGTCACCCTAGCTGCATCATCATGATCGAGAGCCGTCTCATCCTCCTTAAGCTCACCAGCACTTATCGCTTCGCACTCACTCTCAACATCTTCTAACAAATCAGTTTCAGCCCCCAAGCTCTCCCCGCCCTCCTCGACGATAGCGCTATCCTCCCCCTCAACAGCGTGAATATCTTCCGCCATAGGCACACGTGTGGCCTGCACCCGCATACTGCCATTTTCATCAGGGCGCATACTGGCCATAATAGACAGGCTGCAATTCAAGCACATGCCTTGCATGCCCAGATGCTCACGTGAAATATTCAATTCCTGCCCACAGTCCGGACACCAAATCAGCAAGGGCGGCTCGCCCTCGGGCTCAGGCTCGACCATGACTTCAGCTTCCACTGCAGGCTCTGCAGCTTCTTCCTCAGCTAGCTCAGGCTCTTGAAGCTCCTCGACTTGATCCAACTCTTCCTGCCCCGGCAAATACCATGGCACACTCGCTCCGACCGCATCACTGCCATCAATTTTCTCGTCGGGGGATTCTGGGTCTTCAGGTTCGTTCATGTCAGGCTGTAGCCAAATAGCATATAAACCGTGTATCTAAACGCCTTTTTACTTAATTTCCAAGCTCTGCTTCTATCATTTTTATCAGCTCTTCAAATATGAATCGCGTGACCAAAGGCTGCAGCTGACGCTTCATGCAAGGCTTCGGCATAAGTCGGATGCGCGTGAATCGTGTTTTCGATGTCCTTCCAAGTCGCGCCCATTTGCAAACCCAGTCCGGTTTCAGCGATCATTTCGGTCGCCTCTCCGCCGATGATATGAGCCCCCAACAAACGATCCGAGCCGTCATCGGCAAAAATCAACTTGGTGAATCCTTCGCGTTCATTTGCTGCCAGGGCACGTCCACTGGCCATGAAGGGGAACTTACCAATGCGATGGGAGATGCTCTGATCGATGCAGTCCTGCTCACTCAGACCAATGCTGGCGACTTCGGGATGGCAATAGGTACAACCAGGAAAATTGCCGACCTTTTCAGGCTCATGCCCCTGCACATAAAGCCCCTCAACCGTCTGAATCGCCTCAAAACTAGCTACGTGGGCAAGCCAGGGCGCTCCGATGATATCCCCAGCGGCGTAAACATTAGCCAAAGAGGTCTGATAACGATCTCCCACTTGCACAAAACCTCTGTCGCTCAGCTCGATCCGCCCCAATTCCTCTGCGATGTTCGGCAAAACCGGAGCCACTCCGGTAGCCACCAGGCAATAATCCGCCTCGATATTTTTCTCTTCTCCGAATTCTCCGCCAGTGATGTCTTGCACCGTGAGCGATACTCCACCTTCCGACACTTTTGCTGAGATGGTTTTGTGGCCAGTCAGACAAGCGATTCCCTGACGTTTGAAGGATTTCTCCAATGTTTCGGAAATTTCCCGGTCCTCGACCGGCACCAACCGATCCATCATCTCGACCAGCGTTACTTTACAGCCATAAGCACTGAAAAAGCTCGCAAATTCCACCCCGATCGCGCCAGCTCCGATGATAATCAGGCTCTGGGGACATTCGGGCAGGGTCATCGCCTCCTTAGAAGACAACACCCTGTTGCCATCAAAAGGCAAAAAAGGCAAGGTCGCCGGCTTGCAGCCCGTGGCGATCAAAACATCCTTACTTTCAATCACTTGCGTGGCATCCGCGCCCTCTTCAGCGGACGCAAGCTCGATCTGCACCCGTCCCTCTGCCAACAGGGATCCCGTCCCGCGAATGTAATCAATGCCGTTTTTCTTAAACAAAAACTCCACTCCACCCGCCAAACGCCCCGACACCTGACGTGAGCGACCGATCACTTTATCCCAGTCAAAACTGACTTCACCATCAATCTGCACCCCGAACTCGCGTGCTTGTTTGGTGATCGAACGATAAAAAGCAGCATTTTTTAGCAAGGCCTTGGTCGGAATACAGCCCCAGTTGAGACAAGTGCCTCCAGCCCGGTCATTTTCGACGCAGGCAACCTTTTTTCCCAATTGGGCCGCGCGAATGGCAGCCACGTAACCCGCGGGGCCACCCCCTATAACTATGAGATCGTATGACATGATGAGCTTTGTATGACAGAACTTTTTTATAAGCACAAATCCGCTGAATACCCGAAAATATCCGCCATTTGTTATTAAAGTGGCACGAAAGTGGCTGATATTCACTTAATTGAAAGCGGAAAGAACAGCCTTCTCACTTAAAAATCACTTGAGAGAGGCGCTAAAATCGCTAAAAGTTGGGCAATGCTTACCGGTCTCTGGTCCGGTTCACGAGTTTACGCCTACACACCCGTACATTTCACCAGTTCATTTTCAAAAAAAAATCGATATGTCCACGAATACCAACGCACCGACCGAAGAGTCGCAAGAGAAAAAGAGCCAGCCTGAAAACTCTCCCAAATACCCAGGCATCCGCGTCACCTGTAACGGCAACCAATTGGTGACTCAATGGGTTGAGACCCGGATCACTGAAGGTGGCATTTTTTATCCGATCACACCCAGCACCGAAGGCGGGGAGATCTACCAGGAGTCTTTTGCCAAAGGCGAGCTCAATGTTTTTGGCCGTCAAAAAATCGCTATCGAAACCGAAGGCGAGCACTCGGCTCAAGGTGGCGCCACCGCTTTTGCCGTGACCGGACACCGCGCGGTCAACTTCACCTCCGGTCAGGGATTGGTTTACGCTTCCGAGCAATACTACCACGCCCCCGGCAAGGGTTCGACCATGGTGCTGCAAGTTGGCGCACGTGCGCTGACCAAACACGCGCTGAACGTTCATTGTGGCCATGACGACATCTACGCCGTGCTCGACACCGGTTGGACGATCCTCTTCGCCAAAGATGCGCAGCAGGCAGCTGACCAATCGATCATCCTGCGCAAAGTCGCCGAGCTGAGCCTCAACCCTGGTATGAACGTGCAGGACGGCATGCTCACCACTCACTCGGAGCGCACCTATTTTGCCCCCGAAGCCGACCTGCTACGTGAGTACCTCGGCGCTCCCGATGACGAGATCGAATGCCCGACGCCAGCGCAAAAAGACCTTTTTGGTGAAACCCGTCGCCGCGTGCCTGCGATGATC
>JAJRVS010000083.1 GCA_024277195.1 Verrucomicrobiota bacterium
GAAAAACAGGGCGGCTTGAAACTGATCTACATCGACCCGCCGTTTGATGTCGGGGCCGACTTCTCCATGGATATCGAGATCGGTGGTGACACCTTTACCAAGAAGCCCAATATTCTGGAAGAGATCGCCTACCGGGATACCTGGGGCAAGGGGGCGGACTCTTTTATCAGCATGATCTATGAGCGGCTGGTATTGATGCGGGATCTGTTGGCGGAGGATGGGACTGTTTATGTGCATTGTGATTGGCGGGTGAATAGTCATATTCGCCTGGTACTGGATGAAATCTTTGGTAACTCAAACCATTTAAACGAAATTACATGGCAGCGAACCAGTGCTCATAGTGACCCAGGGCATTACGGTGTAAATGTTGACTCGATTTTCTATTATTCGAAATCGAATAAAAAATTGTGGAATCAACAACACGGAGTGCATTCGGAGGAGTACAAAAAACGCTTTAGAAATTCAGATTCAAATGGTCGTTTATGGATAGATGATAATTTGACTGCCAAGGGACTGAGTGGAGGCGGGTATACCTATGAATACAAAGGTGTCACATCCCTTTGGCGTTGCCCTGTCGAAACGATGAAACGACTTGATAAGGAAGGAAAACTCCATTTCACCAAGACTGGTGGCATTAGGCTAAAACGCTATTTGGATGAAACCCCTGGTGTTCCTTTGCAAACCCTATGGACTGATATTTTCCCTGTGAACTCTCAAGCAAAAGAGCGGGCAAACTATCCCACCCAAAAACCCGAAGCCCTGCTCAAACGCATCATCAAGGCCTCCTCCAATGAAGGCGACTTGGTGGCCGACTTCTTCTGCGGTTCCGGCACCACTGCCGCCGTTGCAGAAAAACTGGGTCGCAAATGGATTTGCACCGATCTGGGCAAGTTCGCCATCCACACCACCCGCAAGCGTTTGATCGGTGTGCAGCGCAAGCTCAAGGAAGAGGGCAAAGACTACCGTGCCTTCGAGATCCTCAACCTGGGCAAATACGAACGCCAGCACTTCATCGGCGTCAATCCCAATCTGCGCGAGGAGCAGCAGCGCCAGCAGATTGAAGAGAAAGAGGCGGCCTTTCTGGATCTGATCCTGCGTGCCTACCGGGCCGAAAAGACCAGCGGCTTTGCCCGCTTCCACGGCAAACGCGCCGGACGGTTGATAGCGGTGGGGCCGGTGAACATGCCGGTGACACGGCTGTTTGTCGAAGAGATCATCCTGGAGTGCCGCAAGAAGCAGATCACCAGGGTGGATATCCTCGGTTTCGAGTTCGAGATGGGGCTGTTCCCCAATGTGCTGGATGAGGCACGGGGCAAGGGCATCGATATTGCCCCCAAATACATCCCCGCTGAGGTGTTCGACAAGCGGGCGGTAGAGAAGAATCAGGTGGTATTCCATGATATCTCCTTCATTGAGGTCAAACCCCATATCAAAGGTAACACCGTGGCGGTAGAACTGACCGACTTCTCGGTCTTCTATTCCCAGGACTCCATCGCCAATGCCGAAGCATCGCTGAAGAAAAAGGGCAGCCGTATCGTGGTGGAGCGCGGCCAGATTGTGAAGGTGAGCCGTGACAAGGATGGCATCACCAAACGTGAGCAACTGACCCAGCAGTGGACGGACTGGATCGACTATTGGTCAGTGGATTTCGATTTTGAGAGCCTGCGCGAGATCATCCGCGTTCAGAACCTGGATACGGGTGAAACCGAAGAGCGGTGGACCGGCGATTACATCTTCGAGAACGAGTGGCAGAGCTTCCGCACCAAGAAAGACCGCTCACTAGAACTGACCAGCGTAGCTCACGAGTGCCCGCCGGGGCGGCGCAAGATTGCAGTGAAGGTGGTGGATATCTTCGGTAATGACACGATGACGATTATTGAGGTGAGCCTATGAGAAAGCGGGAGACTCTACATTCATCGAATATAGCAGTCGAGATGAAACCACCGACATATCATCGACAGCGGCTGCTGCTCTTTTTGTTGGAGAAAGCAGGCGGGAAATTAAGCAAAATGGATTTGCAAAAGCTTCTATTTCTATACGTGGAGGAGTCAAATACAGGACACTACGCTTTCGTGCCTTATCGCTTTGGCTGCTACTCATTTTTGGCTGCGGATGACTTGGAATTGCTTCACAAGCGTGGCTGGATCAACCAACAAAACAAGCATGTGGAGCTGCAAGTCTCACTTACCAGGCAACCGTGGGCGAAGGGGAGCGCCGAACGGCAGGCTGTTCGGCGTTGGTTATCAAATAATACTAAAAGGGGTTCCGCGCTAATTTTGGATGTGTATCGCCGCTATCCCAAGTACGCAATCCAGAGTGAAATAAAAGAGCAACTCCTGAGTTCGGATGAACTGGCCCGTATACGAGAAGCAAATCACCGCGAGAAAGCTTCCACACAAATTCTGTTTACTCTTGGTTATGAGGGTCTTCATTTCGAGGAGTATGTCAACAAGCTGATTCACAATGATGTGAAATTAGTTTGTGATGTACGCCGAAACCCGTTGAGCCGTAAATTCGGCTTTTCTCAAAGAAGTCTGGCGATCTTACTGCCAAAAATGGGGATTCAGTATCAACACTTACCTGAACTCGGAATTGAATCAGAGAGCCGTAAGCATCTGAACACTATGGCCGACTATGAGGCTCTTTTTGCGGAGTACCGCAGAACATTGCCAAGCAGAGAGCTGGGATTGGGCCGGGTAATGGCGTTGCTTGCTAAGCAAAAGCGTGTGGCACTCACTTGTTTTGAAGAGAAATCACGCAGTTGCCATCGGCATTGCGTAAGTGATTTTCTAGCACAACAGCACAAACTTACGGTGATTCATCTATGAAGGATAAAATTCTGATTACCGTTAAAACCTATCCAACACTGTCGAAAAAATATGCTGAGCTTGTATGCACTGCCGGTGTGACAGAAGCAGGGCAATGGCGGCGCTTATATCCAGTACGTTTTCGTCAACTATATGATGAACAAAAATACAAAAAGTACCAGTGGGTTGAAGCTGAACTTGAGCAATCCAATGTGGATGATAGGCCGGAGAGTTACAAAATTCTCCGTGATTCGTTGCAAATTGTCGGCGAGCCACTCACAACAAAAGACAATTGGGCTGCACGACGAGAAGCCTTTTTGAATAAGGTCGAGGTTTATGATGATCTTGCTGATTTGATCGGACGCGCACACCGTAACGAGCTTTCCCTTGCGATGTTCAAGCCAAAACGATACTTAAAATTTGTTCATGAGTCTGTTGAGCGCGAATGGGATGCAGAAAAGCTCGCTCAACTGGAGTCTCAGAAACAGCAACTCCATCTGTTTGACGATAAAGAGACCGTTGCGCATCAGTTCAGCGTCGTCAAGAAACTACCTTATAAATTTTCTTATCAGTTTGAGGATAACCAAGGGAAGAGAAGTAAGCTGATGATCGAAGACTGGGAGATTGGCGCTCTTTACTGGAACTGCCTGAAAGCCAGCAACGGAGATGAGAGTTCAGCTATCGCCAAGGTGCGCGAAAAGTATTGGGACAAATTCGTTCAAGGTGGAAATCACGATCTCACCCTTGTGCTGGGTACGATGCTGGAGCACCATCGTAAAAAAGCCCCCAACCCATTTGTAATCATTAGTGTGTTCTACCCAGGCCTGGATTTGCAGGGAAGGTTGTTTTAGGTATGGCTCTGCACCCCAACTTCCCCGATTCCCCCCACCGCATCCTCGCCCCGGAAATCCGCTGGTTCCCCGCTGATGAGGCGCTACGCGAAACCAGTGCGGACAAACTGATGCCACCGCTGGTCTATCAGCTACGGCGCAAGGTTCAGGCGTTTCGCGATAGCGGCTATGTGGGGGCAACGGAGACCAGCAAGAGCCTGCTCAACTGGTGGTTCAGAGAGCCTCATCTGCTGCCGCAGGCTGACGGAACCATGACCCCGTTCCAATACTTTTTTGCCCAGCGTGAAGCGCTGGAGACCATCATCTATCTCTATGACGTGGTTGGTGCAAAGGACAAGTTCGACCTGATGCGCTTCGATAGCAGTGGCGCTGTTTCCGCTCAGATGTTCGATGAGACCTGGCGGCGTTATGTGGTGAAGATGGCTACCGGCAGCGGCAAAACAAAGGTAATGAGCCTGGCGCTGGCCTGGAGCTTCTTTCACAAGCTTTATGAGCCGGAGTCGGAACTGGCACGCAATTTTCTGGTGATTACGCCCAAC
>JAJRVS010000084.1 GCA_024277195.1 Verrucomicrobiota bacterium
CAATGCGGTGGGCCAGGCCTCACCTTTTAAGAGCAAGGTGCGGATTTTTGTGATGGGGCAGGGGGATGGACACAAGACCAAATCAGGTAAACTTTTTCATGGAGGAAGTTGGCGGGATGAACAGGAGTGGCCGCTGGCACGCACAAAATACACCGAGTATCATCTGAATTCGGACGGCGGCCTGACAAAAGGGAAACCTAGTAAGGAAAACGAGTCCATCAGTTTTGAATTTGACCCGAAAAGCCCTGTGCCGACGATTGGCGGGAATATTTCATCGGGAGAAGGGATTCTGATTTCGGGGGCTTATGATCAAAGGGGAGGCAAACACATATGGAATTGGCAGCAGCCGGTGCCGCTATCGGCGAGGAACGATGTGTTGGTATTTCAATCTGAAATTTTAGCAGAAGATCTAGAGGTCACAGGGGAAATAGAGGTAAAACTTTGGGCTTCATCTTCAGCGGTCGATACCGATTTCACCGCTAAGCTGATCGATGTCTATCCGCCGAGTAAGGATTTCCCTGAAGGATTCGATCTCAGCATTGGTGATGGCATTATTCGCGCACGTTTTCGCGATTCGCTCAAGCAGGAGAAAATGATGGAGCCGGGCAAAGTTTACCCGATGACGATCAAGCTTTATCCCACTTCCAATATTTTTAAAAAAGGACACCGGATCCGAGTTGATATTTCCAGCAGCAATTTCCCTCGTTTTGATGTGAACCCAAATACGGGTGAACCCTTGAATGATAACCGCCGGGTGCAAACGGCGATTAATACGGTGCATATGGATGAGAAACATCCCTCGCATATTTTATTGCCGGTTATTCCCAGTGTGGAGTAAATTTGATGGTCGCCCTTTTTGTTGAGTTGCGACGATTTATATCATGAAAAACAAAAGCTTATGCCTAATTTTCGTCTTTATATTAGCGATGCCGGCTCTTCACGCTGAGGAAGGTTTACTGCAACGCGCTGATATTCGAATGGCGTTGACTCACATTGAGAAGAACTACGAAAGATACCTAGAAAAACAAATCGAGATTGCGGAAATTCCTGCACCTCCTTTTAAAGAGGAAAAGCGCGGACGTTTTATGGCTTCTGAATTCAAGCGGATAGGCTTGCAGGATGTGCATACAGATAAGATCGGCAATGTTCTAGGCTGGCGTCGCGGGAGCTCTGATCGCACGCTTGTGATCAGTGCTCATATTGACACGGTATTCCCAGAGGGCTCTGACGTGACGGTCAAACGTGAAGGGCATCGTTTGATTGGCAAGGGCTTGGTTGACGATAGCCTCGGTTTGATGGGGCTGTTGGCATTGCCCGAGGTGCTTGACGCTGCGAACATTAAGACTGAGCTGAATCTATTATTCGTCGCCACTGTGGGCGAAGAGGGACTGGGAGACCTGCGGGGAGTCAAATACCTGTTTGAAAAGGGACCCTTGAAGAACCGTATTGACGCTTTTATCTCAATCGATTTGGCAGACCCGCAGGAGATCACTAATGGTGCCTTGGGAAGTAAGCGCTATCGAATTACAGTTAAGGGAGTTGGAGGGCACAGTTGGGAGGATTTTGGCAGGGTGAACCCGGCTCACGCTTTGGGTCAAATTATCGCTAATTTCACTTCTAAAACTACGTCCACAGACCCCAAGACATCTTATAATATTGGCAGAATTGGCGGAGGCACTTCGGTGAATTCCATTCCCTTTGAGGCATGGATGGAAGTCGATATGCGTTCAGCGGACCGCGAGGCATTGAAGACGCTGGAGCAGGTGTTTCTCAAATCGGTCAGGGAAGGCATAGCGGTCGAAAATAAATTTCGCAGTTCATCCAAATCAAAGTTGGAAGTTGAAATCGAGGCGATTGGAGATCGACCTAGTGGCACAACCCTTGAAAGTGACTCTCTGGTTAGAGCAGCGGTATGGGCAACAAAGGGGGTGAACCTGAAGCCTAAGTTGATTATGAGAAGCACAGATTCAAATATCCCGATCAGCAAAGGTATCCCCGCGATCACTGTAGGTGGAGGTGGTAAAGCTGGAAATCTGCATTCTCCAAACGAATGGTATAATCCGACCAATGCTCACCTTGGTTTGCAGCGTATTCTGTTGCTGGTGATGTATTATGATGAGATGAAAATTTCGTCAACTGCTGGTGTTGGGCAATGAAAGCTCGCTTGTTATATTTTATAAAATAGTTACGAGATATTGAAATCCTGTGGTGTCATAGTATCGTCACTATGAAAAAAACATCATGAAAAAAACATTAACTTACTTCCTCCTGCTCAGCGTGATGCTCACTTCGCTATGCGGACTTCATGCAGAGGATCAGAAGAAGCCCAATTTCATTATCATCTTCTGTGATAATTTGGGATACGGCGACATCGAGCCTTTTGGTTCAACTTTGCATCGCACGCCTAATCTAAATCGTATGGCGAAAGAGGGCCGGAAGTTTACCCATTTTTACGTTACGGCAGGTGTTTGCACGCCTTCTCGTTCCAGTATCATGACCGGTTGTTATTCACAGCGAGTGGGGATGCATACTAATCCTCGTGATGGCTGGGTTTTGTTTCCCGCTTCGCCCTATGGGCTGAATCCGAGTGAGGTCACGATTGCCGAGGTGCTCAAAGAGCAGGGCTATGCAACGGGGATCGTAGGCAAATGGCACTTGGGTGATCAGCCAGAATTTCTGCCGACACGTCAGGGCTTTGATTGGTTTTATGGCCTTCCTTACAGCGATAACATGACGGCAAATAAAAAGCGAGGTTGGCCGCCGCTTCCACTGATGGAAAATGAAAAAGTTATAGAAGCGCCCGTCGATCGAGACCCTTTAACCAAACGGCTGACCGAGCGGGCGATGCAGTGGATAGCCGAGCATAAGGATGAGCCGTTTTTCCTCTATTTTCCACAGGCCATGCCTGGCAGCACGACGAAGCCATTTGCTAGTCCAGCTTTTAAAGGCAAAAGCAAGAACGGGTCATGGGGAGATGCGGTTGAAGAGTTGGACTGGTCGATGGGGGTGATGATGGATCAACTGATCGAACTGGGCATTGCTGAGAATACCTTTGTGATTTGGACTTCGGACAATGGCGCTCCGATCAATAAGGGAGACTTGCGACGCGGATCGAACTTGCCGCTATACGGTGCGGGTTACACAAGTAGCGAGGGGGCTTTTCGCGTGCCTACGATAGTGTGGCAGCCGGGTAAAGTTCCTGCCGGCACGGTTTGCGACGAACTCGCGACGACGATGGATTTGTTGCCGACTTTTGCGAAACTTGCGGGAGGAAAATTACCTAAAAATCGTAAAATAGACGGTTACGATATTGCTCCGTTATTGTTTGGTGAAGCAGAGGAGAAGACGCCGTATGAAGTTTTCTATTTTTATCATCAGCAACAATTGCAGGCGGTTCGTTCCGGGCCATGGAAATTGTTCCTACCGGTGAGTTCGGAAAGAATGCAGTTGCATTTGAAGAAGAAAGGCAAGACCGAATATTTGTTGTTCAACGTGGTGGAGGATATCACCAGTGAGCACAATGTGGCGGCAGAGCACCCAGAAATAGTGGCGAGACTGAAGCGTTTTGCGGAGGAAGCACGCGAGGATCTTGGTGATACGGGGAAACGAGGAGCAGGTCAGCGACTGCCTGGCAAAGTGGATAATCCTGTGGCGCAGGTTTTAAAAGATTGAGCATTACAAATTTAATATGAAAACAATTGCACTAAATTTTTTGCTGTCGCTTTCAATCACCTTTGCGTGCGTCGCTGCTCCCAAACAGCAAGCTTCGCAAAGAATCTAAACACTTGAGCGAATATTGGACGGATCAGGGCATCAAATTCATCGAGCAAAGTCAGCGGGACAATCCTGATAAACCGTTTTTTCTCTTTCTTGCCTACAACGGCCCCTATTCGTTATCTGAGGCGATGAAAGAACCTGTGCCGTCGCCTTGGTCGGATCCCTATGTGGACAATCCTCGGCCTTCGTTTCCTCGTCCAGGAAAGGTGCATCCCTGGCAGCGCAACCAACATGAATTAATTGGAGATGTCCAGATTGGTCGTAATCTAGCCGGGCAGGTGACTGCGGTGGATGCTGGGGTGGGACGCATTTTTGAAACCCTGAAAAAACTCAATGACTGGGAGGATGTTGTTTTCTATGATTTTGAAAATGTCAGACACATTCGAACCGGTGAATGGAAATATGTCGAGCGTCTCGGTCAGGCACCGGAATTTGAGCTTTTCAATTTGAAGGATGACCCTCTGGAGCTCACCAATCTCGTCGAAAAAACAGAACATAGCAAACTAAAGGCAGAGCTGAGTGATCGGCTTCATTCCTGGTATTAAAAAATACGCTGATCCGAAATGGGATCTGTGGCGTGGTGGAAAAATTAAGTCGCGAGTGGGTACACAAAAATACATCGATGCGGCTTTGAAGCAGCAGGCGAAGGGGGGCTTATGAACCTCTACCACGCTATTAGAGAGTCGGGGGAATCTTTTCAAAAGTACGAAACTCGGATAAATCTAGCGGGTGAACCCCTCGGCAGGCTTGTCAAATTTTACACCTTTGGCTTTGGCATGGTCATAAATTTTCGCAATTTCCTTGCGCCGTTCTTCGAGCGGAAGAAAATTAATCCTGGCCATCTGTTCTCCAAACTCCCGAACATGGAATTCGTAGGAACTTTCGCGAATGCGTGTAGCAAGCGCGGGGCTCCACCAATCCGGCTTTTGCTTTTCGATAGCATCATTCATTTCACAAATAAACTACGATATGCTTGGATAGCAGGCAACCATTTGATTGCGGTTTCTGGGAGGAAATTAAGGGCTTTTTCACGAGCCTCGCTTGCCGCTTCGACGGGAGCAAAGCTTTCGAGCGGGTCATCCGGAAGGAGATCACTCGCAATCCTGATTCGAATCTCATGCTGTTCTTTGAGGTGCAGATCGCGGTCTTTGCTCGCCTTTCTTACAGCCAAGACGTAAGGGTGCAGATTCCCCCTCATGATACCAATCCTAATTTTGTCCAACTGATGCCAAAACTCTTTCTCAGCTCTGATTGCCAGTTCCAATTCGTCTGGATCTCCCTTTGGCAAAAGGGAAAGGGACGGGCGTTGCTCAATTATTTTTTCCGGGCAGTAGGGAATTTTTTCAGCTATTGCGAGAAGGCGTTTGCTGTCAAAAATATGCAACCACCCGCGCTCTTCGCCATTTTCCAGCATTTGCTCCCCCAAAGCCGTCGCAAAAGGCCAATCTTTGTCTCGGTCGGTTCGTTTCATTTCCGCGACGGTATGGCGTCCACTGTAAAATCCTTCGATCTCATTCTGCCACGGCGAGCTGGCGCGCGGCGGGATGCCAAACACGTCGAGATAGGCACCGTCTTCCCCCGGTGTTGGCCAGTAAAAATGACTGGTCCATCCGCCGACCAGCCAGCGTTTGTCCATCGGCGGCGAAAGATTGCCACGGTAAATTGGAGCAACGCCTTTCAGCCGAGTGTTCTTTATCAAGTTCAAAAAAATGTCAGCCTGTTCGGGGTCACAAAGCAAATCGCAATCTTTCGTCGTTTGCGCGACGCCGTAATGCACGCAGGCCATTCCGCTGGTGATGGCACAAGTAACTCCCTCGGCTCTCGCTCGTGACACGAGATCGAGATAAAATTTTTCTAGTTCTGTATAAGTCATCACAACCATTACAATCTAACCAACTTATCACGGATTGTCTGAAAATCTTGGAAAATTGCTCGTCAACAGCTCTTGAAACCTGAATAGTTACAAAAATAGAAAACAAGGATTAACGAAGTTGAAAATTATTCAACCAACTAACATCAACAGATCTACTGTTGTAAAAACAAACAAATAAAATCATGATCAAATATATCCTCTTACTAAATTTCTTCGCCACATTTTGTGGCACTCTAACTTTTGCCGACGATAACAAGCTCACGGATACTGAGGAAAAGGAGGGCTGGAGGCTGCTGTTCAATGGCTCTGATTTCAGTGGTTGGAAAATCGATAAATGGAATCCAAAAAGCTTCTCAATCGAAGATGGTGCCCTGAAATGTCAAGGAAAGCCCTCTATGATTTATTATGTTGGCGAAGGAAATATGATGACGGATTTCCACCTCGTGGCTGATGTCATGACTAAACCCAGTGCAAATGGCGGAATCTTTTTCCATACCAAATATCAGGATAAAGGATGGCCGATCGGACACGAGGCGCAGATAAACATGACGCAACACGATCCCGTCAAAACGGGAAGTGTCTACATCGTCAAAAAGCACCTCGAAGCACCCGCCAAAGATAACGTATGGTTTCGGTATGAAATCATCGTTCGCGGGAAAACAATCGAAACCAAAGTCAATGGTAAAACAATCGTCACCTACACAGAGCCTGACGACACGAAAGGTCCACGAAAACTTTCTTCAGGCACTATCGGAATTCAAGCACATGACCCGGGCAGCGTGGTTTTGCTCAAAAACATTAAGGTCAAGTCATTGAAGTAAAATGAAAATTTCATACCTACTCTCAATTGCCTTCTGTCTGAGCCTTGTCTCCCCGCAGGCAGCTGACCCCAATCTCGAATCCACACCCAAAACCGAGGAGAAACAGGCGGATCTCTTTGCAGGCACAGGTATCGTTGACATCACGCCGGATCCGGACGTGCCGTTGAGTGGACCGATAGGGGGCGGGGGAAAATCACTTCCAGTTCATGATCGTCTTTTTGTTCGTGCGATGGCGATCAAGAGTGGAGACCATTCGGTGGTGCTTTGCACCGCTGCCCTG
>JAJRVS010000085.1 GCA_024277195.1 Verrucomicrobiota bacterium
ACATACCCCATCGCCGACATCACCACCGTCCCGGGCACCGGCAGAAATAAATCGCCAATCAACAGAGCCATACCCGCCCAAGCCCCATACTGCCGCAACCACTGCACGCTGCCCTCACTGGAAAAAAACTGCGTGAAAGAATCCCCCCAAACCATGAACGGCACCATGACTAACACCGCCAATGCCAAAAATATCCACCAAATGCGCATGGGGATTGGTAAGCTGAAATTTGAGATTTGCAATTTGAGCCGAAGCGGAGCTGAGACAGCCAGAGGATACTCCCCAAAGGCAAATTTGAAATCTTGCCACTTTTCACCTGTGTTCCTCTTCTCCCCCCTCTCGAATTTAAAAACAACAAATCCACCTCTTCCATTTTTCATTCGTGTTTCTTAGTGTCTATTAGTGGTTCCATTTCCACCTATTCAACCATGCCTCAACCCAACCCCAAACCCATCAATCCATCCCAGCTCCCGGAGCTCGCCCGCAACTGCATCCGCAATGCGCGTTTCCCCCAGCTCGCTACCATCGACGGCGATCAGCCCCGCCTGCGTCCGGTATCCCCAGTCCGGGTGGATGAAGAAACTTTCACCATCTACATCGCTAATCTGCGTCGTTACCACAAAACCGGCGAAATTGCCGCCAACCGCAATGTCGAACTCTGTTACCTCGACGAACAGCACGACCAGGTGCGCATCGCCGGAGTCGCCGAAATTCTGGATGACCAGGCCATGATGAAGGAAATATGGGACAGCAACCCCCTACTAACCCAATACCTAGGCAGCATCAAAAACCCCGATCTCATCATCTACAAAATCAATCCCACCCGGGTTCGTTTCATGCGGGAATGGGCACTTGACTACTACGAGATTCCCCTTTCCTCTTAAATCCATGAAAACACCGCTCGCCGCCCTGGCTATCTCTCTGCTGCTGCTCTCAACCACTTTTGCCCAGGATCCAAACGACGCTTTCGCCAAATGGGAAAGATCCATCGCCGCCTTTGAAGCTGCTGACAAAAAAAGCCCACCCCCCACTGACCCCATTTTATTTGTTGGCAGTTCCAGCATCCGTATGTGGGATCTCGATCCATTTTTCCCGAAATTTAAAAAAATCAACCGTGGTTTTGGTGGCTCGACCATCGCCGATTCGATCCATTTTTTTGACCGATTGATCAAACCCTACCAACCACAAGTCATCCTGCTCTACGCTGGCGACAACGACATCGCCAAAGGACTCTCGCCAGAACAAGTGTTCGCCGACTTCAAAACCCTCACCGCCAAATTGGAAAAATCGCTACCCGGCACCCCCTTGATCTACATCGCCATCAAACCCAGCATCAGTCGCAAAAAACTGTGGCCACAGATGAAAAAAGCCAACGATCTGATCGCCGCCTACTGCGCTCAGAAATCCACTTTGCAATTTGGCGACATCGCCAGCCCCATGCTCGAGCAAAACCTCTCCCCCGACCTATTCAAAAAAGACGGCCTGCACCTCACCGAAAAGGGATACGAGCTATGGAAAAAGGCCCTGCTGCCCTTGATCAAAAACGCCAAAAAGTAGCGCTCCTTTCACTTCATCATTCGTCTGTTTATCCCTCAACAAATATTCTATTCCCTATTCGTGTTTATTTGTGTGAATTCGTGGTTCCAATTCCCCCTCGCTTCACCTTGCACCGCCCACAATCAATGCTACCTTCCGCCGCCCTTCAAGCGGCGTGGCTATGAGCGATCAAAAGAAGAAATCCAATACCTATAAAGACAGTTTGAACCTACCGCAGACGGACTTTCCGATGCGGGCGAATCTGGTCGAACGTGAGCCACAACGGCTAAAAAACTGGGAAGATCAGGATCTCTATCGCCAGATCGTCGATCAACGCCAAGCGGAAAACGCGCCCACTTTCATCCTCCACGACGGCCCGCCCTTTGCCAATGGGGACGTTCACATGGGCACCGCCCTCAACAAAGTGCTCAAAGATCTGGTGATCAAGAGCCGCTCGATGTCTGGTTATTACACCCCCTTCATCCCCGGCTGGGATTGCCACGGACTGCCGATCGAGTTCAAGGTAGTGGAAAAAACCCGCGGCCTCGAACCCGCCGAAATCCGCCGTCGCTCGGAAGAATACGCCCGCAACTTCATCGACATCCAGCGCCAATCCTTCCGCCGTCTCGGTGTATTTGCTGATTGGCAGAACCCCTACCTCACCCTCGACCCCTCTTACGAAGCCGACGTCATCCGCACCTTTGCCTCTCTGGTGGAAAAAAATCTCGTCTATTGTAGCAAAAAACCCGTGCTGTGGAGTTTTGGCGCCCAGACCGCTCTGGCCGAAGCCGAAGTGGAATACGAAGACCGCACCGATCCCGCCATCTTCGTCAAATTCCCGATCTCCAGCGGCGAACTCGCCGGCCAGACCTCCCTCGTCATCTGGACCACCACTCCCTGGACCTTGCCCGCCAACCTCGGCATCGCGCTGCAGGCTCGCTTTGAGTATATCCGCTCCACTTTCACCCACGCCGAATCCGGCCGCAGCGAAGATCTCATCATCGCCCGCCCCCTGCTCGAATCTTTCATCGCCAAAACCGGCTTCAGCCCCAGTGGCGAGGAGCAAATCGTCGATCCCAAAGGACTCGAAGGCCAGACCGCCGACCACCCTTTACTCGACCGCACATCCAAAATCATCCTCGCCGACTTTGTCACCGATGAAGCCGGCACCGGAGCAGTGCACGTCGCCCCCGGCCACGGTTCCGATGACTACATCGCCGGCCTGCAGAACGATCTCGGCCTGCTCTCCCCCGTCGACGATCTCGGACGCTTCACCGACGAAGTGGGCATCGAGTCTCTGGTCGGTCTGCATGTTTTCAAAGGCAACCCCATCGTCATCGAGCTGCTGGAAGAAAAAGGCGCCCTCATCGCTCAAGAAGCTTATCGCCACTCCTACCCACATTGCTGGCGTTCCAAAACACCTATCATTTTCCGCTCAGTCGAACAATTCTTCGTCCGCATCGACGCCATCCGCGAAAAAGCACTGGAGGAAATCGACAAAGTCGAGTGGCTGCCGCATTGGGGCCGCAACCGCATCTACGGCACCGTAGAATCCCGCCCTGATTGGTGCATCTCGCGCCAACGCACCTGGGGAGTTCCGCTGCCAGTCTTTTTTCCCGCAGGCAAACCGGATCAACCCATCGTCGATGCGCAGCTCGCGCGCAAAGTCGCCGACCTCACTGAACAACAAGGCACCAACCTGTGGTTCGAAAAAGACGATGCCTGGTGGGCCGAACAACTCGACCTGCCCGCTGGCACCACCCGCTGCCACGATACCCTCGACGTATGGATCGACTCCGGTAGCAGCCACGTCGCCGTGCTCGACAAACGCCCCGAGCTGCACACCCCCGCCGACCTCTACCTCGAAGCCACCGACCAACATCGCGGCTGGTTCCAGTCCTCGCTGATGCTCAGTGTCGCCCATCGCGGCACCGCGCCTTACAAAAAAGTGATGACCCACGGTTTTGTGGTCGATAAAGACCGCAAGAAAATCTCCAAATCGGATGCCAAGAAAAAAGGCAAACCGATGGACGCCGCTCATTTTTACAACCAATACGGCGCCGACATCCTACGCCTGTTGGTCAGCAGTGTCGATTGGCAAAATGAAGTGCCCTTTGACGAGAATCTCTTCAAACAAACCGCCGACACCTACCGCCGCATTCGCAATACCCTGCGCATCCTGCTAGGCAACCTCAACGGCTTCGACGCCGATAGCCAAGCCGTCGATAACGAGCAACTCACCCTGATCGACCGCTGGATCCTCGAACGCCTGCACGTCGTAACCGTCGAGTGCATCGAAGCCTACGAAAAATACGAATTCCGCAAGGTGTTCAATACCCTCAACCAGTTCTGTGCCGTTGATCTCAGCTCGCTCTACATCGACATCACCAAAGACCGCATGTATTGCGAAGCGATCGACTCAGTCAAACGCCGAGCCAGCCAGACTGCAATGGCGCGAGTCTTCGAGAGCCTCACCCGCCTGATGGCTCCCATCCTGGTTTACACCGCCGACGAAGCCTGGGAGTTCCTCGGCAAAAAAGGCAGCATCCATTTGCAAAAATTCCCCACAGCCGATCCGGCCTTCGCGGAACAGGAAGGCGCCGCCGCACCAGTGGTCGAAGAACTGCTCAAGCTGCGTGCCACCATCCAACAGGAAATCGAAAACGCGCGTCAACAAAAGCTCATCGGCAGCAACCTCGAAGCCCGCGTC
>JAJRVS010000086.1 GCA_024277195.1 Verrucomicrobiota bacterium
ATTTCGGATCATCTGGAAAATATCCGATCAATGTCCTCATTGATGGAGTTCAGATCAGAAAGGCAAAACGCTATGCGAATATTCCGACCCATTTTGAAGGGAATCGCTTTACCCATCGCAATGTTGATATCGATGAATCCCTGAACTTCATTGTCAGCAAATACGGAATAACAGGGAATCAGTTTTTGGGGAGAAGGGTCATTCATGGAGAGAAATCTCCTACTGATAAAACTCACGGATTGCCAGGCGATGTTTTCCGGCTCAAAAAAGCCGAACCGGGCCATCCTTACGAATGGATATGCACTAAGAGTGGAATCGGAAAAGGCGCGGTCTGGAAGGTGCTGACGAAGGTCGGGGATTGATGAGTATTGGGGAAGAATTGTCATAATTGGCAACTCTGATACGCTGCGACCCCTATACGCAGTGATACGCCTTCCGGTATTCATCGTCGGACTTCTGATTACTATATTAATAAGCATAGGTGCAGTGATATCTCTATCCTGTAGCATTCCTCTTTATATAGGCAAACAGGCAGAGTGAATGCCGCTTTTGTATCGGATCAGCTCTTACCCGCTGTTTGATGATGCCAGGATTGGGTGGTTTGTGCGCATATGCAAACCTATAATCCGCACATATTGGGACTTTCATTCAAAGTTGTCAAAAAATCACTGCTACCATTTGCTTCTCCTGCTCCCTATGGCGGAAGTTTCCCTTTACCACCCCCTCTATAAACACTTTGATCCCCCCGAAGCAGACAACGTTCATTTCGACCATAGCTCTAATACCCTTGTTATTGGGACTTGTTATCACCCTGTATTCAAGCCTTGCTCTGGCTAAAGAAGTTTACCGTTCGCCATCACATATTGCGCTTAGTAATGATGGCAAACAATTATTTGTTAGCGAAACAACGGCCAATACAGTGGCTCAACTTCGCTCTGTAAGCGGAAAGCTGGTTCGGCGTTATACAACCCCGTCTGAACCTACGGGCCTGGCGCTGTCACCTGATGATAAAAAACTGTATATCACCACCGGCGTCAGCAATGGGCAGGTTCTCGTATTCGATACTCAGTCCGGTAAAAAAATCGCCAGCTACAAAACAGGCCACAGTCCGACCGCCCCAGTGGTGAGTGCCGATGGAAAAACACTCTATCTATGCAACCGCTTCAATCATAAGGTCGCGATCATCGATACCGAATCGGGTAAAACACGTGCCAGCATCTCGGTAAAGCGCGAACCACTTGCCGCCGCCCTGACCCTTGACGGTGCTCATCTGCTGGTAGTTAATCACCTGCCCGCAGGGGCAGCAAATGCTGGCTACGTTGCCGCTTCGATTTCTATCATCGATACAAAAACCTCCAAGGTAAGCAATGAATTTAAGCTTCCCAATGGTAGCAATGGGCTTCAGGACATCTGCATCTCTGCTGACGGAAAATACGCCTACGTCAGTCATGTCTTAGCTCGTTATCAACTGCCCACCACCCAACTTGAACGAGGTTGGGTGAATACCAACGCCGTGAGCGTGTTCGATCTTAATAAGATGACTTTTTATAACACCTTTCTGCTCGATGATATCGACCTTGGTGCACCCAATCCCTGGGGAATTGCCACTTCAGAAAACGGCAAAATTCTAGCTGTCACTCATGCCGGTAGCCATGAAGTCAGCCTGATCGACCGGGTAGCCCTGCACAAAAAACTATCGCCTGACAACGAGGAAACGCCCAATGATCTTAGTTTCCTGGTAGGCATTCGCAAACGGGTGAAACTACCAGGTTTAGGGCCACGGCACTGTGTGATAGCAGGGCAACAACTTTACATCGCCCAATTTTTCAGCAATGACCTAGCTGTTGCGGATCTGTCTAATACAGACGATCCCGTCGTCTCTACACTTCCACTTGGCCCGGTTCAGCAAATGGATATAACACGTCGTGGCCGTTTCCTATTCAACGACGGCTCCTTCTGCTTTCAACAGTGGCAGAGCTGTACCAGTTGCCACCCCAGCGAACGCATTGATGCCTTGAACTGGGACATTCTCAACGATGGCATAGGAAATCCAAAAAATACCAAGAGCTTGTTATTGGCTCACAAAACACCCCCCACAACTGTCACCGGGTGCCGTGCTAATGCAGAAACCTCGGTGCGGGCAGGTATTCGGTTTTTCATGGCGGTATTGCCGGAATCGGATGCCGTGGCGATTGACGAATTTCTCAAATCCATGAAAGCCGTGCCTAGTCCACATTTGGTAAATAATCAGCTATCTGTGTCAGCCCTGCGCGGAAAGGCAGTTTTCAAAAAGGCCAGATGCAACAAGTGCCATGCTGGAGACTACTATACTGACTTGAACCTTTACGATGTAGGAACCGGCACCGGGCGGGAAATTGACACAAAATTCGATGTGCCCACTCTCATCGAAATTTGGCGAAGTTCCCCCTACCTCCATGATGGCCGTTCGCAATCCATTCGCGAAGTCATGACCATTCATAACCCTAATGATGATCATGGGTACACCAAGAATCTAAGCGGTGACGACATTGACGATCTTACCGAATACGTCCTGTCTTTATAAAAACCTGCCAACCTGCCAAAACCCATGTTATTAGAAAAAAATACTCTTGAGCTGCCTACCGGCAACTACATCACAAGCTTCAGACACAGTGGCATGGTAGAGCACTTTCTCACGGTGTTGGCAGACCCTGGAGAATCTCCAGCAGAAATGTTCCAACGCCTGGATACCTTCTTGGCAGTAATGGATTTTCCCAGCATTCTTAGAATGGATATTCTAGGCAGGGTCAATACCCGTGGAACAGAGGATCTGCAGCAGCGATATTGCTACAACTGCGACGAATGCCGCCTCAACCATACTCGAGCGGACTGCGTGAACGAATGCCCGGTAGCCGGTGTTTATGTGCATGCCGTCACTGGTGGATCAGTCAAACCAGTCTGGCTCGGTGGACGTTTGGTGGGCAATGAGCTAAGGGACCCCTATGTGAGATACGTCCTGCTGGATAATCTTCATCCAGAATCCCAACTCGACAGAGGCGCGCAAACTCATCAACTTTTTGAGCGCATGGAGGATGCTTTGCGGGCAGCCAACATGACCTTTGATGATGTCGCTCGAACCTGGTTGTATCTAGATGATATCCTTGACTGGTATGATGATTTTAATCAGGCTCGAACTGATTTTTTCAAGCCCCGTGATGTGTTCAAAAAGCGGGTTCCTGCAAGCACTGGGGTCGGCGGAGCCAATAGCACGGGCAGTGCCATCCAGGCTAGCGTTCTAGCCGCTGAAACGCTTTCAGACGAAGCGAGCATTCGGGCCGTGCCCTCCCCCCTGCAATGTCCAGCGCTCGACTACGACAGCTCATTCAGTCGGGCCGTTGAAATAGCAAGTCCGGAAATCCAACGGCTCTACATATCAGGAACTGCTAGTATCGATCCGGATGGTTTCACTTTGCACATCGATGATATCGAAGCGCAGATTGCCTACACCATGGAGGTGGTTCAAGCTATCCTCACCTCCCGGGGTATGGGATGGGAAGATGTGGTTCGTGGGGTGGCCTATGTGAAGCATAAAAAAGATTTTGATCGCTTCGGCGAATACTGCCAAGCCCAACAGCTACCCGACATGCCCATCGGACTGGTTCAGAACGATGTTTGCCGCGATGACCTTCTATTTGAAATCGAAGTCGATGCCATCAAGAAGGTTTAAATTCAACCAAGCCAATACGCCATGACCCACACTAATTTTTTGCGCAATAGTAGCGCACTGTTTTTCGTTTATATTTTTTTGTGCGGTAGCCTCAAAGCCAATGAAGATGTGCGTAAAAGTTGGCTCGATGAATATCAATACCTGTCCGAACAACTAAAAAAACAACCTGCAGAGGCCGTCCTTAAACGACTGCAGCAGGAAACTTTCAAACAGGCCGCACTGTTACAGAAAAGTGACCGCAACCCGATCGACGTGGTTTTGCGTCGCGCCACAGCCCTACTGAACGACCTCAAATTTGCTAATAAACTAAAGCTGCAAGATGAACTCAAAATTTTGAGCGATCAAAATAGGGAGTTGGCAGAGGGCGATGAAAGGCGACGAGAGTTGTTCCTGAAGGTTTGCGAGCTGCGCCGCCGTATTGCCTTCTCAAACCCCTTGCTGGATTTTGATAAAATTGTTTTCCTGACTCATCACCGGGCGCGTTTTGAGCACATGGTCGACCAGTACTACGGCTTCCACGCGCCTCCGGGCGGTTCGGTCTATATTTTACATAACCCTTTTAGTGAGAATCCGAAGGTGCAAAACCTGATGCCACAGGCACTGGTGAAAAACGGTCGGTTGAAAGGCCGAAAGTTGGAAAATGGGTCCTTCATCTCCCTGGATTTGAATTACTCTGGTGATGAAATCGCCTTTGCTTGGACCGAGGCGGATATTCCCGTCGAACCCACGCCGCGCACACCTCAGCAAGATCTTTGGACTTTGCAGAGTACTTACCATGTCTTCAAAATGAAAGTCGATGGAAGCGACCTGACTCAACTCACCGATGGCAAATGGAATGATTTTGATCCGTGCTACCTGCCCGGTGGACGCATTGCTTTCATCTCCGAGCGGCGCGGCGGATTTTTGCGCTGCGGAACACGGCCTGACCCCGTTTATACTCTGCACAGTATGGAGAGCACTGGAGCTAATATACAACGCCTGAGTCACCACGAAACTCACGAATGGCACCCAAGCGTGGATAACAATGGCATGCTAGTTTATACCCGTTGGGATTATGTTGATCGCGATTCCGACTCGGCGCATCATCTCTGGCTTACCTATCCTGACGGTCGAGATCCTCGTGCTTTACATGCCAATTATTCGATCAAACGCGAATCCCGGCCGTGGATGGAACTCTCCCTACGAGCTATCCCAGAATCCAAAAAATACAGCGGGATCTCCGCCCCGCATCACGGCCAGGCCTATGGCTCGTTGATCATGATCGACCTCAGTGTTCCCGATGATAAAGCTATGTCCCAAGTCAAGCGACTGACTCCGGACATCTTCCTGCCTGAAGCAGAAACCTCCCCCGGAGTCCCTCGTCCCCCAAAGGGAAAACGTGCGTCCGGATCCGAACAAATTGGATCGCCGTGGCCGCTAAGTGAAAATTACTATCTCTGCACCTACGACAGAAAAGGGCGGGACTATGGAATTTATCTAATCGACAGCTTTGGCAATCGTGAATTGCTTTATCGCGATCCGTCGGTGCCCTGCTTGGACCCCATTCCACTAAGATCGCGCAAACGCCCTCCGGCTTTGCCTGATAAAACCACCCAAAGCGGTAACAATAAAGGCGAAGTCGCGGTGATGAATGTCTACGAAAGCGAGCAAGCCTGGCCCGAAGATACCAAAATTTCAGCTTTGCGTATTGTGCAATTATTCCCCAAAACAACGCCCGCTCAAGCTGAGCCTAACATTGGCTACGGCACTCAGTCCCTTGGTAGAGGGGTGCTCGGTACAGTGCCCGTTGAGAAAGATGGCAGTGTGTATTTCGAAGCTCCCAGTGGAGTGCCGCTGTATTTTCAAGCACTGGATGATAAGGGGCTGGCTGTGCAATCGATGAGATCGGCGACCTATCTGCACGATGGTGAACGCCTCAGTTGTGTGGGATGCCACGAATCAAAGTCGCGCTCACCATCGGCCAAATACAGTAAAAGTCCGATTGCCTTCCAGCGTTTACCGTCCAAGATCAAAGCCGATGTAGGAGGTTCTTTCCCCCTGACTTTCCCGCGATTGGTACAAGATGTGCTCGACCGGAACTGCACCGCCTGTCATGAGCAATCCGAACAAGCCATTTCGCTCAAAGGCGATCACTTTGAAAAATACGGCTGGTCCACCGCTTATAAAAACCTGACCCCTTACGCATGGACCCGCTACGGCGGCAATGGCCCTGGATTGGAAAGAAACAAAACATCCTACTCCGTCCCCGGTGAACTGGGTGCCCGTGCTTCGCGCTTGTTGAAATTATTAAAAAATGGCCATTATGACGTCAACTTATCAAAAGAGGATCTACACCGCATCACTCTGTGGCTGGATTGCAGTTCTCTTTTTTACGGCGTTTATCACGACATCGAAGAACAAGCCCAGGGCAAAAAAATCATGCCTATTCTTGAATGAGCAATACTACTATGAAACTCCCTATTTTCATCACCGCCTTAGTTGTTTTAATTTCTGCCACAGCCTTTGGCGGGCAGGAAGATCTTGGCCGAAAATTGCTACTCGAGCAAGGTTGTGAGCAAATTGTCTTTGTTAGTAGAGGACAGGTTGCGGACGGTCACTGGTATGCCAATATTGGCTATTATTCCTGTGACAAAGAAACGAAACTCTATTCTAACGGAGGGCACCTTTGTATTTTAAATCTGAAAACCGGGGCAGTCACCACCCTTCTTGAAGACAAAAACGGCACCATTCGAGATCCGGCGGTATACTACAGTGGCGAAAAAATACTCTTTTCCTATCGCAAAGGACATAGTGATAATTTCCACCTCTACGAGATCAATAGTGATGGCTCCCAACTCACACAACTGACATTCGGCTCTTACGATGATTATGAGCCTTCTTATCAACCGGACGGCGGCATAGTTTTTGTTTCGACCCGTGCCAAGCGCTGGGTGAACTGTTGGCTGACCCAGGTGGGAACTATTTACCAATCCGACAGTGCAGGGAAAAATATTCGCCAACTCTCCCCCAATCTCGAACAGGACAACACCCCTTGGACGCTGCCTGACGGTCGTGTCATGTACCAACGCTGGGAATACATTGATCGCAGCCAAATGGTGTTCCATCACTTGTGGACGATGAATCCAGATGGCACCGAGCAAAAAATTTACTACGGCAACAAACATCCGGGAGGCGTATTGATCGATGCTAAACCCGTTCCTGCATCTGACGAGGTGATCCTGATCGAATCCCCTGGGCACGGACGCAGGGATCATGCGGGTAAAGTTATTCTGCTTTCAAATGCCAACGGGCCGGATGATCTGAAATAGAAAAAATACCTTACCGATGAGGACATTTATCGCGACCCTTATGCGCTGGGTAAAGATACCTTTCTTGCCGCCCGGGGACGTGAGCTTGTCGCGATTACCCGGCAAGGCAAGGAGTATCCCGTTTTCCAACTTTCAGAAAAGACGTTCCCCAAGGAGTTAAACCTGCATGAACCCCGTCCCCTCATCAAACGCCAGAGGGAGCGGATGCTGCCCAAGCGGATCGATGAATCAAAAAGCACCGGAACCATGCTGTTGACGAATGTTTACATCGGGCAGAAAATGGGCAGCGTAAAAAAAGGGACGATCAAAAAACTGCTGGTGATGGAAGCACTGCCTAAACCAATCAACTTCACCGGAGGCATGGATCCACTGACTTACGGAGGATCCTTCACCCTCGAACGTCTACTCGGAACCGTGCCAGTCGAGGAAGACGGCTCGGCATTTTTTGAAGTGCCCGCTAATCGCTCGGTATTTTTTATCGCCCTTGATGAAAACGAAGACAGCGTTAAGCGCATGCACAGCTTCACTTCCGTCATGCCGGGTGAGATGCTCAGTTGCATTGGCTGTCATGAAAAACGCACAACGGTGGCCAAGCCCGCTCAAGCCCTTCCTCTTGCCGCAAAAAGAGCCGCCAGCAAGATCCGCAAAATCGAGGGCATTCCGGGCATATTTGATTTTCCCCGCGATATCCAACCGATCCTTGATAAGAACTGCGTGTCATGTCACCAACCTTCAAAACGTGATGGCAATATCCTGTTGACCGGTGATCGAGGGCCAATGTTCAGTCATAGCTATTACAACCTGACCATTCATGGGCAATTTGCCGATGGACGCAATCGAACGCACGCCAAGTATGAGCCTTACGAAATAGGAGCTGCCTCCAGTCCGCTAATGGAAAAGCTCAATGGAGAACACTACGGCGTACAACTTTCCCTCGGTGAAATTAAGAAAATTCGCTACTGGATCGAATCGGCTGCTGTTTACCCAGGAACTTATGCATCCCTCGGTAGTGGCATGATAGGAGGTTATCAGAAGAATAAACAGGAGCTCAACAATGACTCACAATGGCCCACTTCCCTGCGAGCCGCTGATGCTATCCGGCGTCGTTGTGTCTCCTGTCACACTGAAAAGTCCACTCTGCCGCTCAATTTGTCTGACGAACGTAAGCTCAGTTTTTGGAAACCGGAAATCCGTAATAAAATGTTATTAACCTCACGGCACATTGTTTTCAATCTCACCCGTCCGCAACAATCTCTGATCCTACTGGGTCCACTCGCCAAACAGGCAGGAGGTTACGGCGCCTGTTTCATTACTGGGGCAGACAAAAAAATAAAACCTGCCGAAATATTCAAGAACACAGAAGACCCAGACTACCAGGCGATACTGGCCATGATCACCGCCGGAAAAAACAAGCTCAATGAGGTCACCCGCTTCGACATGCTAAACTTTAAGCCCCGTCCAGAGTATATCCGGGAAATGAAACGCTTTGGCGTTCTCCCCGAGTCATTTGATCCGACCAAAGAAAAAGTGGACCCCTATCTTATTGATCAACGTTATTGGGAATCCTTATGGTACCAGCCAGTAATTGGGGAATGAGCAAGTTTATTTTATTGGTATCGGTTTAGCTGGGTGTAAGACAAAAAAGTTAAGCTGCAGATCGCTACGCATTTCACCCTTGCAGGGCTGGGAGAATTGGATTTTTCACCCAGCGCTTCGCACTGGGCTATATCATTGAGCACCGTTGGTGCAAGAGATGAAAGTAAATTGTCCTGTAAGGACAAAATGTGATAGCCCGGTGCGAAGCGCCGGGTTAAATAGGTTTTATTACCAGCCCTAAAAGGGCGAAATGATGTTGATGGTTGATAAGGTAGTTTTTAAAAAACTATGGCTAACTTTTTTGTCCTGCACCCTGGGAAAGGGTCGTCAGGATGGCTGAACATTGCGCTTTACCCGGGATGAAGCGAGGCATACCATTTGTGTCTATGGTGACAGGATCGTTTCAGAATCACATTCTAGTTTTCATCATTTTGGCGCTGACTGGTTGTGGCAGTCGTTTGCAGAGCCATCGTGATTTGTTGATAGGGCGTCCAGCGCTTTCATTGCCGACTCCTACGGGCGATGAGGTTCAGATCACTTATCTGGGAACCAATGGTTATTTGATCCGTTCTCAGGAGACGAGTATTGTGGTTGATCCGTTTTTCACCAGGATCAGTCTGGGCAAAGTTATAGTGAACGGGAGGTGTTCGTCGTCGCCTGATTTGGTTTCGAAATATACGGAAGTGGCAGCCTTTCCTGATAAGGTTGATGCCTGGTTGGTCACTCACAGTCACTATGATCATTTGATGGACGTGCCGCCATTGCAGCGAAAATACGGCGGAAAAATAATAAGCTCACCAACAGGGAGCTTTTTGTCTCAAGCGGTTGATCCAGATATTAAATCGAGCGATTTGATTGCCGCGGTGCCGGGAAAATCGTATCAGGTGGGTAAAACAAAGATCCGGGTGATGACTTCAAAACACGACAGGGTTGCGGGTTTTATTCCCATTCCAGGATTGATTTCGGAACCATTGCCAAATGCTCCCAGTCGTCCAAAGGATTGGAAGGTCGGTGCTCCCTTAGCCTTTCTCATCGAAATCGCAGGGAAGAGAATTTACGTCGACTCTGGAGGCTTGCCGGGTCACCTGCCTCCGGTTAGCGGTGTGGATCTCGCAATACTCGGCGTTGCAGTGGGTGATGGGCAGAGACGCTTTGTCGAAACGGTGCAGGCATTGAAACCGCGATACATCCTTCCCAGCCATCAGGACAATTTTTTCATCCCTTTGGATAAAGGCTTTCGTTTTTCCTCGATTTCAAAGTTTCCGAAATTGAAGAGAGAATTCGAAGAGGGGGATTTTGCGGGCAAGTTGATATTGATGGATTATTTTCAAACCTGGGTGTTGAAATAGACTAATGCCGTGGGCTGGGTTTTGCCTGAAATATCACAAGCGGTCTTTATTCTTAGTAAAATAAGCATCTACCTGTTGTTGCAGGTCGGCTGAAAGCTTTTGTTCTTTCAGATAAGCGTAAGCGCGGCGGGAGATGAAGAATTTAGGGTGTTTTAACAGCCCGGCGGCTTTTTTTGTCACTTTGGAGGATAAGCTGTTTTTCTTATCCATCAAATTGAGGAAAAGATGGACTTCGTAATAGCTTTGCAGATCGGGCAAATAGACACACAGCTGATCATAAAACCCCTGATGGGGCGGCTGGGCGGATGACATCAAATACTCTAGAATGAGCAGGCGTTTTTTGCTATCGGTCACAGAAAAAATACTCACTATCGCGTTATCATAGGCTTTTTGCGAGGCGGCGACTTGTTTGAGGTAGGCCAGGGTTGGTGGAATCAGAGTAGGTGATCCTTTTTGCGCTCGGGAAATGGCGCTGGTGATGAATGCCGTAGCAGTGATGTTACGGATGCGGGCATATTTCAAAGCAAAGCGGGTGCTGTCGGTGTCCTCACTTGCCAGGTAGCTTAGCAGCTGTTGTTGGCTGCAATCCTTGCCGCTGAAATTTCTGATGTGCTCGGTGAGCAGACCATTGGACCAGTGCCAGAGATCGTAACAGGTGTAACCGGCACCAAGGATGACGGCGGTCTTGAGATTGAGGATGGTGGGTTGGGATACGGCGGCGACCTTGGGGTCTGCGGTATCGCCTGCGGCTTGTTTGGCAGGGGCCTTGGCGGTCATGGATTCTTTCTCGACTTCCTTGAGTGGCGAGTCGGAATCCTTGAGGATGCCCTGTAGCTTCATCAGATCCTGCTGGTTGAAAGGCACGTGGTCGAGCTTGGTGAGTTGTGAACCAATGGCAAGGTTGAATCGTTGATAGTGTCCGAGGGCATCCCAGTGGAGTTGCACTTGCACCACATCGCAGGTTTTGTCGCGACAGATGACCGAGTCCACCCACATCGAATAGGCGGCGGGTTCCCCCTTGGTATTAAAACTTTGAATCAGGGTGTGTGGCAGGGCTTTGCCCTCGTCGTCACCAGGATGAATGATGATCAGGCTGTGCTTCTGCGTTGTTGTTGGTCGAGCAGGTTGTGCTTCGGCTGCGGATAGGCTGCCTGTGATAGTGATCGCCAATATAAATATTGGCAGGCGGAGCGCCCGCCCTACAATTTTGCTTAGACGGTGGGTATTGCGTTGTAGGGCGAGCGCTGCGCTTGCCGAGGGTGGACTCGTCCGTGTCTCATCTGCCTGACGATGGGATTCGGTTTTCATGCTAATAGGCGGCAATGAATTTGAATCACTTTTTCGCTGTCAAATCCTCTGCCAGAATGGATTTGGCATGACTGGCAAAATGTCCGCGCAGATCGGAAGCGTAGGCGGTGAGAATTTTTCTGGCTAGTCCGTCGTGATCGCCGCAACGATACAAAGCCCGTGCAAGGATCAGTTCGCGCAGGGAGTTGTTGCGAGTCGAGTTGTCCACCGTACTCTGCGGAGAACGCTCGATGATGTTATTGATTTCAACAAAACTGTGCCCACTGATGCCGGGTTGGGTCAGCAGGGCAGCCAACGGGGCGGCGGCTTTGGGATCGCCGTAGTTTTCCAGTGCGATGGCAATCGCGCGGGTGTGGGAAAATTCGCTTTCCGGAGTGAGCAATTCGAGCTTGCTGAGAATAACGGGTAAACCTTGAGGTGCTTTGGTTCGCCCCAAGGCGATGATCAGATTGTCCAGCGGGCTGGTCGATGCGCCGAATTGACCCATGCCGCGGAAATTCCACCCTTTGTCCCAGTCGGATTTTTTGATGGCGGTGATAAGCGAATCGGCACCGGTGCTGTCGTAGAGCATGCCCAGCACATGAGCGTAACGGAGTTTTTCATCTTCTTCAGTGTTGTCGTTAAAAGCTTCACGGAGCAAAGGAAGTGAGAATTTGGTATCGGTCAGTACCTGGGCAATCCCGCTGTAGTCCTTGCCTATTGCCTTGACCGCTTCCTGCATGATGGCCGGGCTGATCGGGTAACTGTCTCCGATCGTGAGCATTTTTTCGGGAATGATATCCTGTTCGATCAGATGTTTTTGCAAGGCTTTGATATCGATCTTGCGAATGGTCGTTCCATTTTCGGCAGCCATCGCCGAAGCTTTGCCTGCGGCATAACCCTGATTCTGGACATCGGCTTGCATGCGCATCACCGGCATCGCATCGCCGTGGGCGCTCATGCCGAGACCAGTGACGAGCAGGCCGTCTTTGCCTTTGGGCATCAGGGCGCGATAAGGGACGTTGCCGGTCAGTCCTTTTTTATCCGGCGGAGTGACCATGAACAATGAGTGACTGGAAAAACCGTGGTTGTCGAAGTTGCTTTTGGATACGGTGATGATGTCGGGGTAGGTCCGGTCGTTGATGATATCCATCGGCGAGATAACGATGTCGCCGACGATGCGGCGGCGGGCGCGGGTATCGATGAGCTGACCGAGGTCAAAGGCGTCGGCGTATTTACGTTTGCCTACAACATGGATGCGCCACATGTCGAGCACGTCGTCATCATCGACAAAAGTCCAGTCGGTATTGAGGTAGCTCTCACCTGGGGTCATCGGTGGTAGCCCGGTGCCTTGCACGGAAATATGTTCGCCTTTGATGGACTGGGTTTCCATCCCAGCGCAGGCGGGGATCACCGCGTTGCCAGTGGCGTCGATGACGGTATTGGCGAGCACCACTCCACGTCCGTGTGGGGTGGCAACGATCACTCCGATGCAACGGTCACCGTCCATGATGGCTCCCGCTCCGAGGGTGCGGAACCAGACGTCGCCGCCGGCCTTGACGATTTCACTGCGCAGCCATTCCATTTTGTGCTCGATGTTCCAGCCCTTGTTGCTTTTGACGCCGGGGGTGTAACTGGCGACGCCTTTGTCGATCTCTGCGGTGAAACCGACCCGGTTGCCGTGGTAGTATTTTGAAATTCGACCAATGGTTCCAACCCCGCCGAGTCCGTAGAGGTATTCAAGCACCAGGGTTTTTGCTCCGCCACGCGCAGCTCCGACACCGGCCGGTGCGCCGCCGGTGCCACCGCCGACGATCACGGTGTCATAGCGGGCGATGACGGGAAGACCACGCGCGGGGTCTTGGATTGGGCTAGCCTGGTCGAGGTCGGCTAAGGAGCGCAAGCCTTGCAACATTTCTCCAACCTGGGCTTTTTTAGCTCCTTCGAGTGGCAATCCACTGACGGTGATTTCAGTAGCATCGCCGATTTTGATTTTCTTGGCGTCGACTGCGGCGGCCTTTCCGACCCGGCTGCCGAGATCAATGCCGGGTAGCGGACGCATCAGAGTGGCAGCCGCCTCGCGTGAAAGGGCCGCGCAAGCTCCGAGCACGTAGACCGCGTCCTTATCATCAGGTCGTAAAGTATCGAGGTCGACCTTTGCTGCTCCAGGCCAAGCTCCGTTTTGCCGGGAGCGTGCCTTGAGCTCATCGGGAGGCACTTGATAGAGGACTTCGGATGCGGCGACTTGGTTGTCTTGCCAGCTTTGGTTGCGGGCTTCTTGATCCGCTCGCGCAAACGAGGACCAAGTGCTGTCGGGCATGGGTAATTGCAGATCATACTGGTAGGCTTTGACGATTTTTCCTCCTACAGAAAAACGCAGGTTGAGCTCTTTGGCTTTTTCACTGGGATCTCCGCCGAGAACGATGCGTTGGAAAGACTGCTCGCCCACTGGGTAGTCGGTGAATTCAGCGCCGCTGAGACGGGCGGCGATGCCACGGTCGGTGGCGTCGATCAGAACCTTGGCGCGCACCGCCTGGCGGCCGGACCGGTTGACGATTGTGATGCCGGCGAATTGGCCCTGCTGATCGCGCAGGATGTCACCGAGGTAACAGCCGTAAAGGAAATCCACCTTGGCTTCGAGCAGCGCCGTATCGAGGCTTTTTTTGACCTGCATCGGGGTGGTGACGCTGAGCAGTTTTTGATTTTTTGTGACCGGCAGTGCTGCCGAGCCATCTTCGATATGAAGTTCGGCGAGCAGCATGCGGTTGCAGCCCTCTGCTTTGTTTAGGGACAGTTGGATGTAGCGGGTGGTGACATCAAAAGTTGTTTTAAGGTCAACGGTTGCCTTCTCGGCTAATTCCAGTCCGGTGTTTTTGATCACGGCGATTTCCTTCCATTGTTTGTTGTCATCACTGGTCGAGATCCGCAACTCGCCGACGGCAAAATCATTGGGACGTTGGTAGGTCATCAGGCTGAGCCCGCCAATTTTGATCGCCTTGCCGAGGTCGGCGACGATGACCATATCATCATCGAATTGCAAACTGGCAGCGGCTGCGGAATCGGAACGTTTGTCGGTGAGGCGTGAAGGGGGCGAGGTGTCCGGGTGTTTGGGTGATGCGCTATTGCTGGTGATGTAGCTGAAAGGCAAGCCGGGTCTCAGTGGTGGCGCGGCTTGGGCGGCGGCGGCATTGAGGAAAATTGCCTTGCCTAGTGGAGAGGTGGGGCTTTCGCCTTCTTCCAGCCACAGCCGGTAGGTGGCGCACATGTCTTGCCCGAGATAGGGGCGGGAGGCGGCGAGAAAGACGCTCGCTCCTTGTTCGGCGGCGGCCACGGCAGCGGCAACTCCCCGGGTGGTTCCCCCGACCACCACCACATCAACATCGTAGGCGAGCGGGACTTCGCGAGCGGATTCTGCGACGGTGTCTTTTTTTTGTGTCTGTGAAAAACTATCGCCAGGCAGCTGTAGGAGTGTGGCAAGAACGGTGAATGCGATGGTGGTGAAGCTAGGTTTCATGGGTAAAAATGCTTGGATTAAAAATCGATTTCGGCCCCTTTGGACGATGGGGTGGGTTTTGTTGCTGAGTTTTGTCACCTAATATAGCCGCAGATTGTGTTTTTGGACGCTTGTGGACAATATATTTTCTTGAAAGAAGTGGCGATGTGTAACGTAATATCACTAAGATGTTTATCAGAGCGACTATTTTCTCCTGCGTATTAGTAATTTCCCTGAACCCGGCCGTGGCCGATGAAGCTGATGCCGACAAGGTGGTGCGCGCGGCCCGGATGCAAATCGGTGTCACCCTTAGTTACGACGGGGGCTATCAAAGTTTGGATTATCCCAACGGAGACGTGCCGATCGAAGTGGGCGTTTGCACCGATGTGGTGATTCGGGCTTTGCGTTCGAGTTGGGTGCTTGATTTGCAGAAACAGGTCCATCAGGATATGAAAGCCAACTTTTCCAGTTACCCGAAAAACTGGGGACTTAAGCGTCCGGATAAAAACATCGATCACCGGCGGGTGCCTAATCTGAAAACCTATTTCAAACGCATGGGTTATCAATTGGCTGTGACAAAAGATCCTGGGGATTATCAAGCGGGAGACTTGGTCACTTGCACGGTGCCGCCGCATTTACCGCACATTATGATCGTCAGTGACAAGAAGAGCGAAGATGGAACGCCGTGGGTGATCCATAATATAGGTGCAGGGACGCAGGAAGAGAACCGTTTGTTTGAATTTAAAATCACCGGGCACTACCGGTTGAAGAGAAAATGAGGTTTCTTTAATCCTTCTGCAGCGGAGTTGCCAAGCCCATTCATCTGGTTGAAGCTGGCCATAGTATAGATTCACCATGCGCTTGCACACTCGCCAACACCTAGCCCGCCTCTCGCGGGACCGTTCGTTTTTGTTGCGCGCGGGTTTTGTGATCATGGCGGTGGCTTGTGCGATCGGATGGTTGGTTTCCATGTTCACCTCGGCACAGGGGATGCAGGCGATGCTGGTGTCTGCGGAGGGGGATGCAGGCAAGTTGGGTGAGATGCTTGGTGAGAGCCAGGATCTCAACGCCGAGCAAGCGGCTGATTGGATTCGCAAAGCAGATCAAGTGATGTTGAAGATGGCTTTGCAGCGATCCCGCAACGCTCCGCTGGATGGGCGGGGCATTAATTCCGGCGGCGATAAAAAGGCGCTGTCACTGCAGGCGCCTTTGCCGATGTTGGAGAAAATCATTTCCGAAGCGAGCAAAGTGGACGCTTCGGAGCGCATGCTGCTGTTGAACTTCGCCCGGGCGTTGTATGGCGAAGATGAAGAGAGGAACAAGGCGACGGAAAATCTGCATCAAGCGACAGCCATGGAGCCGGCGGTTCGTTTTGCCAACGAATTTTACGCCGACGTGTTGATGAAATCTGAGAAGGGTAACCGAGATAAAGCATTGAAGCATTATTTGCGCGAAGCTGATCTTTTTGAGCAGGCGGCCTACGCACGGCAACACGTGGTTCGTATTTTATTGCTTAATGAAGATCGGCCGGGTTTGAAAAAAATCAGCGCTGACTCCAAATACATAGCAGATCTCGATGCCCATAGCCAAATGCGAATCGCCACCGTATTGCGCGATTGGCCGGGTTTGGCTAAAGCGGTGCTGAAGTTTGATTATGATCGTAGCAGCCTCGGGCGTTATTTGATCAGCTTGTTCGCCGGAGCCATTTGGCTGATTATCATTGGTCAATTTGCCGGCTTCGAAAAACGCAGGCTGATACTCTATGCGCTCGCTTTAGTGCTGGGGGTGATGAGTGCCAGTGCCACTTTATTCACCGTGGTGGTTCAAGAGCAGATTCGGGGATTCACGATGGAGGGGGATCTGATGCATCAGCTCATTTACTGCGTAGCTGGTATTGGTTTGAGAGAAGAAGTGCTCAAGTTGTTGTTTTTTATTCCGCTGATTCCTTTGCTCAAAAAACGACCGCAGATTGATGCTTTGGTGGTGGCGGCTATTGTGGGTTTGGGGTTCGCCATTCAGGAAAATGTAGGTTATTACCAAGGCGGAGGTTTTTCACCCTGGGCACGTTTTTTCACCGCTAATTTCTTTCACATGGCGGTGACCGGTTTGCTGGGTTTGGCTTTGGTGCAGTTTGTGCGTTGGCCACGCACCCGCTGGGAAGAACTGCTATCGACCTTTATTGCCGCCGTGGTGTTGCATGGTCTCTACGATGCTTTTTATATGATCCCGCAGTTGCTGGAGTTTTCGTCCTTTGCGCCGCTTTTGATCCTATCGGTGATCGCTTATCGCTTTTTTGATATAGGCGAGCATTTGGCTTCATCCAGCAGGAGGCGGGATTTGTCGCCTTTGGGGGTTTTTGTATTGGGGGCGGCTTTGCTGGCCGGGGTGCTGATGATCGTTTCCTGTTGGGGCATGCCTTTTCGTCTGGCTTTGATGGGCTTTTTGGGATCGGGATTAAGTATTTTTCCGATTATATTCATATTCATCAACCGTTTCCGGGACGCGTGATGGCAAGGAAACAAAGTTTTCAGACAAAACAAGCCGCGCTACGAAGCTTTCATTCTGGCATCTTGCCATTATAAATTTCCTTTTATTTTCTCATCTGCCCATTGCTGATTTTTTGTTTATCTTGTTGTTATCATGAATTTCGAACCAAGCCCCGAATTACCGCCTCCCGATCTGGCGACCGATAACGAGACTTCCCACTTGGCAAAGCCGGTAAAAGCCAGACGAAGTGTGTTCAAAACGATCATGCTGGTATTTCTCGGCCTGATTGTGATTGGCGGGATCGCTGCAGGGGGCTGGTATTGGTATTATTTCCATGCCAGCGCGTTTTCGCCGGTGGAGTTATCGAGTAAGGAGCAATTGATCCTGAATGATAAAATCGAGCTGGCCGGTGGGGATGCGGTGTTTGTCGGTGCCGAGGCTCTGGAGCCGAATGACAAACCCATCGTCATTCGCGACAGCAAGGAACTGCAGGCTCAGCGTGAAGAAGATCGTCGCACTATCATCTTTACTGAAAAAGAGATCAATGCGGTGCTGCATCACAATACCGACTTGGCCGATAAATTGTATATCGATCTGAAACGGGATGTTATTGTCGCTAAGGTGGTTTATCCGGTGAAAGAGGATGTGGCCATCGTCGGGGGCAAGACTTTGCGGGCAAATATCACAATGCGGATTTTTCTTGATGAAAACCGCCAACTTCAGCTTACTCTTGATGACCTTACCGTTGGCGGCATTCCGCTTCCGAATGCCTGGTTGTTCGATTTGAAGGATAAAAACCTGATCGAACTGGACGGCGAACCGGAAGGCACGGGGTTGCTGAAGCGTATCGCTGATGGCATCGCCGATTTTAAGATAGAAAATGGACAGATAAAAATCCGTCTAAACGAATAATTTCAAACACAGAACAGCTAAAACCAGCTAATTATTTTTATGAGTGACAACAAAGAAGAAACTCCGGAGCCTAAAAAAGCGTCGGATCTCCCAAAAGAAAACAGTCCTACACCAGAATCCAGCGAGGAAAAATCAAAAACGACATCGAGTTCGGCGAGACCTGTATCAGGTCAGCGCAAACGCAGCTCTTCCAGAAGCCGCAAGCCCGCAGCTAGTGCTGATTCGGACTCTGCGGATCCGGCTACAGCCAAATCAGAGCCTGCCAAAGCCGAATCGGATTCGTCTGTTAAACAAGAAGGCGAAGCTGCTTCTGAGAATAAAGAATCAAGTGATTCGGATACAGCTAGAACGGAGGGTCGACGACAATCCGCCCGCCGCCCGGCCAAGAGAAAATCTGATTCCAATCGTCGCCGTTCGGATCGCAACCGTGAAGACGGTGAAGGCAATGAATCGCCGAATGAGGAAGGCGGAGACTCGTCGTCATCGTCAGATCCATCCGAGCGCAGGCAGGGGGGGCAACGCTCTGGGCGGAAAAGATCTGATTCCAACCGCCGTCGTTCGGGTTCTTCCTCACGATCTTCTTCCTCTTCGCGAGGTGGACGTGCGCCTCGCAACAAGCCTTCTTTGCGTCTGCCCCCGGTTAATTTCGAAGAATTACAGACCAAAGCCTGGGAGCTCTATCGAGCTGATGTCAGCGAGGAAAGCACCGCGATGTTTAATGAAGAGGAAGCGGACGATCTGACCCGCCGCAGCTTTATTCTCGCCGACATTTTTCTGCGTTATCGAGACGACCTGATTGAGAGCAAGAATGCTGACAAATCAGAGGGCGTGTCCAAGGAGGATGAAGCGCCCAAGGCAGCAGCAGTAGAAGTGGAAGTGCCTGCGTCCGAGGAAGCTAAAAGTGAAAACAAGGAAGAGGATAAAACCTCTGAGCGAATGATGTAGCAAACCTAGCGCCGGCTCCCTGCCGGTGCTGAGTCCGGCACCCTAATTCCCCCGCATCTTCGCGGGGGAACTATTCATTTCTTAATATCAGTGATCATCAGTGTAAATCGGTAGTTAAAAAATATTCCCACCACTGATCATTAAAAAATCTCTGTGTGTGCCTCTCTGTTGGAAGTTATTGCAATCAAACAAGTTCCTTGTACGACAGCGAGTTAAGCTGTTGTAGCTGCACCGCCAGCGGTGACCGGTTTACGCCGTGCGGCTTCTTGATCCAGCTGTAACAAGCCGACGGGGTTATCTCCGATCAGCTCAAGACGGTCGATCATGTCGCGGACATTTTTTTCTTCTTCGACTTGTTCATCGAGGAACCAGTTGAGGAAGTTTTTGGTCTCGTGGTCGCGGGTCTCCTCGGCGACAGAATATAAGTGGTGAATCTGGGCGGTGACCTTCTGTTCTTGCTCAAAGCTGGCTTTGAACACATCGAGAGCGCTTGAGTAGCTCGCATCAGGTTGTGCGATAGACATCAGGCTGACCTGGGCATTACGATCGACGAGAAAGTGGTAAAACTTCATCGCATGGTCGGTCTCCTCCAAGCTCTGGGTATACATCCATTGGGCAAATCCTGAATAAGGGGTCTCCTCGAACCATGACGACATCGCTAGGTAAACATAAGATGACGACATTTCGTGATTGATCTGCTCATTGAGCAGGTTTTGCAGTTTGCTGTCCAAGTCCATGGCGCCATCTTAGAACAGCAAAGACTTGGTGTCCAGAGCGGGGAAGACGAAAAGGTCTGCGGGAGGGGGGGCAGGACAAAAAAATAGCCATTGGTTATTGCAGGCTAGTTTATCACACAGCAACATCATTTCGCCCTTTTAGGGCTGGCAATAAAACCAATTTAACCCCAGCGCTTCGCACTGGGCTATCACATTTTGTCCTTACAGGACAGTTTGTTTTCATCTCTTTTTGCACCAACGGTGCTCAATGATATAGCCCAGCGCTTCGCACTGGGTAAAGAACCTAACTTTTCCAGCCCTGAGTCGGAGCGTAGCGGAAGACAACCGGAGGCAACGGGCGAAACGCATAGCTGTCAGCAGCTTGACTATTCTGTCGTACACCCAGTCTGCGGCGAACACAGAAAGAACTTCGGTCAGCTCTTAGCGCAAGGCAGCTTATCGATTCAAGCTGGAGGCAGGAGTCGACCAGGATGAACCGCCGTTTTGAGTCAGCACCAAAGTGGGCATGTGGCGTTCTTTTTGCAGGGCAGGATGAGAGGGGACTCGTTCGGCAGGAGATTGATCCACCGAGGTGCCAATCGCGGCCGCAGCAGCGACCACAGGAGCCAGAGTGGCCTGAAGCATAGATCCGGGCAGAGCGCCGCGAACCACTTCGACTTCGGTACCAGTACCGATTTTTCTATACAAGTTGATCACATCCCGCGAGCGCATCCGGATGCAGCCGTAACTGGCAACTTGGCCGATTTTTTTCTCTTCAGCCGTACCGTGGATGTAGATGAAGCGTTTGTAAGCGTGCCGGTTGCGGCTCTCGGTGCCGGTCAGCCAGATGATGCGTGATACAATCGGGTCACGGCCGGGGGCGTTGGGTTTTAAAATCTCTCCCGTGCGGCGACGGGATTTAAAAACCGCGCCTCTTGGAGCGGAGCCACCTATTTTTTCGGCTACTTTCATAGTGCCCAGTGGGGTGCGGTAACTGCCGGGTTCATCTCCTTCCCCGAATTTTGAAGTGGAAACCGGATACTTGCGTACCAGTTTGCCCTCTTTATAAAGCGCGAGTTTTTGCTCTTTCACCGAAATCACCACCCGGTTGGAGGATTTGTTTGAAATTGTTGAGCACTGGCAAAAAAGTAGCAGAACGATGCCGCTCATCGAGCTGATGAAAATGCGCTTGAGCCATAACGGCAGGAGTACTGGTTTTTGCATAAGGATTAAGCCGGTTGAACCATCACCTGTCGTGACTCGATGAAAATGAGGAGCTTCTGAAGACAGACAAAGCAGGCACTATCCTATAGATTCCATAAAAATCAAGATAGATTAAATTTCCTCGAGCACCACGCCTCACTTCTAGCATGGAGGCCTTTGAGGAAGGGGGTGTAGGTAAAAACAAGATCAAAACAAAAACTGGCCAATTCGGGATTCAGACTCTATCTTGATCGTTCGTATGGCTATAGAGTTCGACTCCATATAAGATCAGATCATTTTTGTTTTCATGAGCCCCCTTACCCGCATATTCCTCTCCGCAAAAAACGCAGGGTTTTTAGTTCTGTTGTTGTTGGCATTTTGCCCCCGTCTGCAAGCCCAGGAAATTCCCGCCGACTTGTTAGAGGACGAGCATGTGCGCGAAGAATTCGGGGTTAATAAGTTCACGGCTCCATCAATTAGGAAGATTTTCGAAGACCTCGATTCACTTGGCGATTTGCCTTACGAAAAACTCAAACGTCCGATTCCGGCCACCACACCCTCCGACCGCACTCGACTCGCTTTGGAGTTGGGGGGACTTATTGCCGACGGTTTTTTGGTGGTAGAAGCTGAAAAGCTGCTCGATCTCGAAGCGGTCGGTCGCGCGCTGTGGAAGCGGGCCAAAATCCTCGGGGCGGGAACCCGCTTGTCGAGCCATACCAAGAGTCTGTTGGAAAATAGTGCGCTGGGTGATTGGAAACAATTAAAAGAGGAACTGGCCAAGACCCAAAAAGATGTCGAAGCGGAAATGGTTTTGTTGCGGGATGTGGATGCAGCCCATTTGATCAGTTTGGGTGGCTGGCTGCGTGCTTTTGAGATTGCCTGTGTGACGGCCTTGGATCCCTTTGATGAGAAAAAAGCCAAGATCCTCGGGCGGGTGGATATCGCTGAATATTTTTTGATGTCTTTGCAAACGCTCGAACCTAAGATCCAGGAAACCGAGCATATTCAGAAATTAACCGCCGGCATGGAGAAGCTCAAAAACATGCTCGACGTGCCAGAGACCAAAGCCTTCACCAAGGATGAAGTGGAAGGGATGAATACGTTAATCAATCAACTGATCACCACTGCTGGTGAGACCTTACCCAAGGCAAGCGCAAAAACTGCAAAAAGCGCCAAAGTTGATAAGGATAAAAAGTGATGGGTGGTGGTACGGTGGTGCGGCCGTGGGGCACAAACCGATTGATTGCATGGCAGTTATCGCGCCCCAACGGGGCAGGCCTATAACAGTCCAGGGCATCGCCCTGGGGTTGATCGATAGACCACGATTAGTCCTGAATGGGCGGCCCTAAGGCGTTGAGGATAAGTGCGCCCTTTGCAGGGCTGGAAGAATTGGATTTTTTACCCAGCGCTTCGCACTGGGCTATATCATTGAGCACCGTTGGTGCAAAAGAGAGATAAAAGCAAACTGTCCTGTAAGGATAAAAGGTGATAGCCCGTAGCGAAGCGCTGGGGTTAAATCGGTTTTATTGCCAGCCCTGAGTCGCAGCGTAGCGTAGACAGTCGAAGGCAACGGGCGTAATGATGTTGAGGTGTGATACGGTAGCTTTCAATAATCAATGCCTTGTTAAGGTCTTTAGTTCGTTTGCTCTTGACGGCATATGCTGATTGTCAATATCCTGCGCTTAGCTTAGACCGAATTTTGTTTTGAAAAAAATGATAACTTACACATTATCACTGATGAGGATTGCGTTATTATTAGTGGTTTTTTCGCTATCGGATGCGACTGCGTGTTTGTGGGACAGGGATACCCTTCGCGATGAAATCACGTCCAAGACTTCGGCTTATGATTTGATCGTGGGACAAGTGGCGCATCATGGCTCGGCTTATTATGAAAAACGGGTAGAAGCTCTCGGTCAGAAAGTATCTTTGGATATGGGCGAGAAGCAGGATCTTGCGGTGGCTTATATCCGATTGGGTGATTTTGTGAAAGGAGAGGAAATTCTGAGGCAGCTCTACCAATCTCATCCCGATGAATATTCAGTGAATTCCAATCTAGCGATTCTGTATAAGAAGAAGGGGAATTACGCCACTGCCTATTCTTTCATGAAACGTGCATTGGAGATCAAGCCCGAAGGGCATATGGGTTTGGGAGATTGGTATTTGAGAAGGATTGCTTATGACAAGGTTTTATTGGAAAAGCCGATACCTAAGCTGAATTTTCTCGGAGAGAAGTATGAAGACGGTGAATGGCGGCGCACTCAAAAGCTGAAGTTCGATGCTGAAAAGCAAAAACGAGCGAGGTATTTGACTCAGCTGATTTTTAATGACAGAGAATTTGCGGATGCTTATCTGGTGTTGGGAGATTTACTAAAGGAAATAGGCGACAAGAATTTAGCTCTTCGCGCTTACATGCGAGCGAAGCTTCTCAAGCACCCGAATCGCAAAGTGGTTGTTGCGCGGATAGATTCGGTCATTCAGCAATTTAAGCTCACCAAAGGAGCCTGGAAAAAACAAGATTCAGAGATTATAAAATTTAAAAAAGAGCTGGAGGGTGCGGCAGAGTGGAGGCGTGATTTCGAGAAAGCTGAAAACGAATTAGTGAATTCGGCCCATTTCCCATCTTTGGCTGAAACGGAATCAAAGATGAATTCGAAACGCTTTTATCCGGTGGTGAATAAAAGATAAATCCCAAGCGTCAGGCGCAAATCCTGAATCATTTCGAAGCTACAGGATTTCGGTTAGAACTATTGATCAGCTTTGGCTGTTACCGAAAGCGTGAAGAAAGAAAGAGGAGTGGGGAGCCACGAAAAACACAAAAAGCACGAAATAATATTTTATTAGGATTAATTATTAATATTTTTTCCGAGTAAGCAGTGGTTTTTATCACAGGAATGCTATCCCTCAATTTCCTTTCCCCTTTTTCCTTTTCGTGATTTTAGTGTCTTTCGCGGTAGTGAATGATCTATTTCGCCGCCGGTGCCCAGCGTTGCATCTGGATGGTGTCGAAGCGAACGTCGGTATCATTGGCGCTTTTTAATCCGTCGTGACTAGTCCCGCGGGCGATCACTTTACTTAACTGTGCCGTCATTCGCTTGACGACATCCGGACGTTTCTCCGACAAGTTATTACTCTCCGCAATGTCTTCATCGAGATTATAAAGTTCAACGATGGTCGGTTTGCCGCGTGATTCTTTGTATTTCGGCGCACTCTCCTTAAAAACCAACTTCCATGGACCGTCGCGCCAGGCGAACTCGCCATGATTGGAATGATTGACCAGACTGGTGCGTGCCTTGTCATTATCATTACCCAACGCCGCCGGTAAAAAGCTGATGCTATCTTCAGCTCCGTCTTCTGGAAGTTCCGCACCAGTGATCTCCGCACAAGTGGCAAACAGATCCGTCAGGCTGACCATTTGTTTGCTGCTCGATCCGGCAGCGATGTGATTTGGCCAGCGCAGTATAAGTGGCACCCGGTGCCCTCCCTCCCAGATGTCCCCCTTGTGTCCGCGATAGGGACCACTGGGCAAATGCCCCGCTTTGATCAAATCCGGCCAGCCGGTGTAGTGCGAGTGACCATTGTCGGCGGTGAAAATGACGAGGGTGTTATCAGCGATGCCGGCATCGTCTATAGCTTGGATGACTTGTCCGGCAGACCAATCGGTTTCCATCACAAAATCCGCAACTGGATTGATCCCGCTTTTTCCGACAAAGTCCTTGGAGGGGGAGACGGGTTCATGAGGAGAGGTTTGGGTGAAGTAGAGGAAAAAAGGTTCGTCTTTTTTGGCGTATTCATGAATGTGCTTCACCGCGCGTCGGGTGAGCTCAGGCAGAACTCCTTGTAGCTTCCAACCGGGAGCCATGGGTGCGCCGACAAATCCTCTCGGGAGATTCACTCCTTCACTGTTATCAAGTTTGTATTGGGCCGTAGGTTGAACCAGTAGGCGGTCATTCTCAATGAAAGCAAAGGGAGGCAGGTTGGGTAAATCGACGCCAAAAAAATAATCAAAGCCTCGATGGATCGGGCCGCCGAGCACTGGTTTGGTGAAATCCCAAGTGAGATCTTTTTGACCGTTGGGTTTTTCGGTCATGCGTCCCTTTTGCGGCCCCGCCCAATCCCAACCAAGATGCCATTTGCCAATGCAGGCAGTATGGTAACCTTGTTGTTTGAGCATCGCCGGTAAGGTGGGACGCTCAGCGGTGATCAATGGAGGTTCGTAAACGGCAACCACCCATTCCTGCATACGGGTTCGCCACGAGTAACGACCGGTCAGCAATCCGTAACGTGTGGGTGAGCAGACTGCCGAAGGACTGTGCGCATCGGTGAAGCTCATGCCCTGTTGAACCAGGCGGTCCAAATGAGGAGTGGCGATTTTGTTATCGGGATAGTGCGCTTGGATATCACCGACTCCGAAGTCGTCAGCAAGGATGATGACAATGTTGGGGCGCTGATTGGCGGCGAAGGCTGTGCTGACGCTCAGAGTCAGCAGAGTGATAAGGAGGAGGGGTGATCGAGGCATGTTTTTTGGCGGTGTAGCTGCGGGAAATAGTTTACCACTTCGGGTTGAAGATGAGGGGCGGCTTAATATTTTTTCTATTTTGTATTTCTCAGTGTTCTCTCTGCCGTCTGTGGTGTAAAATTGATTTCAGCTGATACTTTGCACGTGAAATTTCCTTTCCATTTTTTTATCTTACTTGGTCTTGCCATTCCTTACGTATTCTTAGCGAATGATTCGCAGGAGATGAAAAGCCGTAATGCTCTGACATCGCTGAGTCCGGAGGTGCGACGCATAGATGCGCGACTGCAGGAATTGGGAGGGCGAATCGAGGGTTTGCCGGCTCCCCGTCGCTTGATGCAGAGTGTTCGTTCGGGCTATCATAGTAGGTTATTTCGAGATCCTGATGTTCCGGACTGGGTGATGATCGACTTGGGTAGAGAGCGGGCGATCGATCTGATCGCTTTGATCCCGGCGAATGTGGACTCTGGCCTTTATTGGGGCAGTGCGTATGGATTCCCTGTGCGGTTTAAAGTCGAGGTGCTGGATGGTGCGGGAGAAAATCCGCAGTTGGTGGCGGATCACACGAAAGAGGATTTCCCCAATCCTGGGATTTTTCCGGTATTGGTGAGGACACCTGCGTTGCGCGGGCGTTATATTCGCGTGACTTCCACCCGACACTGGAAAACGATCGATCACTGGTTGTGGGCTTTGTCGGAGGTCATGGTGGTGTCAGGGAATCGGAATATTGCCGTTAATAAGCCGGTAAGCGTTTCCGGAGAAATCAATACGCCGCCGGTGTGGCGGGCGATTAATCTCACTGATGGACAAAGCCCGTTGGGTCCCCCAGTCTCCCCGGAGGAGAGTCCTAGTAACGGCTTTCTTGCAGACCACGCCAAGCGGGCAGATGTCGAAAAATGGATGCAGGTGGATCTTGGTGAAGAAGTGAAGATTGAGGAGATTCGGCTGCTGCCTTCACGTCCGACGGATTACGCGGATAATCCCGGGCTTGGTTTTCCATTGCGGTTCAGCTTGCAGGTTTCCAATGATCCGGATTTTGCTAAAGCGAGGATCTTACGGGCGCAGCTTGATTGGGACTTTATCAATCCGGGAGAAAATGTGGTTACGATCTTGGCAGATAGGGTAGTGGCGCGCTATGTGCGTTTCACGGGGTTCAAACTTTGGCGGCAGGGCAAGACTTACGCATTCAGCTTGGGGGAAATGCAGGTTTATGCTGATGGCAGCAATGTGGCACTGGGCAAAAAAGTGAGTGTCAGTGATGCTTTTGAAAATAGTGGTTTTCAGAAGTGGAAACCTGAGTATTTGGTTGATGGTTTTAACAGTCAGCATCGACTGATCGAGTTGCCGGACTGGTTGAACGGGCTGGAGGCCCGCAGGAGCTTGCAGGGGGAGATGCAAGCTCTGGTGATACGTCGAGAGCAAAGCGGCGAGGACTTTTTTTTGTTGGTGGTGTGGGCAGTGGGGGGTGGGTTGGTCTTGGTTTTGCTGGGATTTATTTTGGTTTTGCGGCATCAGAAAAAGAGTCGGAGAGAGCATACGGAACGACTGCGGCAACAAATAGCAGCGGATCTACACGATGATATTGGCAGTAATCTAGGCAGTATCGCGATCCTCAGTGAAATGGCGGCGCGCGATGAGGGCAATTCGCCGGAGGGGCGTGAGGACTTTGACGAGATCCATCAGATTGCGGGCAAAACAGCGGAGTCGATGCGAGATATCATCTGGTTGATTGATTCGGGTGAACTGAGTGCTGATGATCTGATCGGGCATATGCGTCAGGTGGCGGAGAGACTGCTGATGAAATTGACCCATAGTTTTGAAGTGCTTGGTGAAATGGAAGTAAAGAGCTTGCCGCTGGAGTTCAGGCGCCATGTGTTTTTTGCTTTCAAGGAAGCTATTAATAATATAGTTAGACATGCTGAAGCGAGTGAGGTGGAGGTGGTGATCAGTTTGGGGGCGAAGGATTTTCAATTTATGGTGAAGGATAATGGGCGGGGTTTTGAGCAGGGGAATCAGGGAGGAGGGCATGGTTTAAAAAACTTGAGCAGGCGTGCGCAAGGTTTGGGTGGACGATGTGAAATCAACAGTGAGGAGGGGAAGGGGACGGAGGTGAAATTTGTTGCTAAGATCGATCGCTGAGGGAGTTTAATGTATAGAGAAGATTTTTTCACCACAGAGGTCACAGAGTTACACAACCGGAACGCAGTGGAGATAGACGGAGTCAAAGGAAGAAAATGAATAAAAGTGAAAACATCGTGGTCTGGCTGATCGAGGACAATGCTTC
>JAJRVS010000087.1 GCA_024277195.1 Verrucomicrobiota bacterium
CTGCTTTCTTGCTGCGGTCTGTTTGTCAGGGACATCCGGTTTTGGTTCGAATGTGACAATATAGAAGAGGCCATAGGCAAGCTTGGGACGCGATAAATGATTAGATTGCTGTTTCGAAAGTGCCCACCACCAGATGGGTATCAATCGGGATACAGCGCATAGCATGCTTTGAGGGGGAATCAACGAATTTGTCACCGAGATGGTGTGTTTTTTCGCTAAATTACACAGCACGCAGGGATTCAGTCCTTGTTTTGGCGCAGGGAAAAAGTGATGCGTTTCAGGCGGGATGAATCAGATGGGCTCCAGGTTTGAACCTGGGGGTGTTGGGTAAAATGGGTGTGAACCAGGCGGCGGTGGTAAGAGTTGAGTGGTGGCATTTTGGCAGGCTCTCCACTGTGCACAACGCGTTCGGCGAGGTGCTCGGCTTCTTCCAGTAGGTTTTGTTCCTGGGCTTCGCGGTGGTGATCGACGTCCACCCGGATGCGGGGTGAATCCCGGTGCTGAGTTTGCACGATGCGGTTGACCAGGTATTGAATGTCGTCGAGGCGCTCACCGCGGGTGCCGATCAAGAGTTCGGGTTGGCCGGTCAGCACTTGGATCGAGCAGTCATCGCGGGTGGTATCGAGTTCTACTTCGGCGACAAAACCGAGGTATCCGAGCATGGTATCGAGAACTTCGCGGGCAATTTCATTGGTTTCCATAGGCAGATCAAACTTTCTGCCATAATTGCGATCTTGCCGCTTGAGATCAATTCTTTTTTTTCTTCTTTTTGGAACGCCCCTGGGTGTGGCGTCCGCCGCGCTCGCCGAGAGCCTTTTGTTTTTGCTTCTGCGCTTCGGCTTGTTCCTGCATGCGGGATAAAAATCCGCCGCCGGCTTTCTTTTTAGTTTTCACTTTTTTAAGCTCGGGTTCGGGCAGTTTGTTCATCAGCCAGGTTTGTCCGATACTGAAAATATTCTGAGTGGTCCAGTAAAGAGCCAGAGCCGAGGCAAAGTTGTAACAGATGAAAAGGAAAAACACCGGCATGAACATGAAGATGCGTTGCTGGGCTTTGTCTCCGGACTTGGGAGTGATCTGCATTTGAATGATCATGGTGACGGCCATCAGCAGCGGTAGCAGATTAAAGGGGATGTTGTTCAAGAAGGGGATATGGAAAAGTGTGTCGGGCATCGACAGGTCCTCTACCCAGAGAAAACTCTGGTGCCTGAGCTCCACCGCATTGAACAACATGCGGTAAAATCCGAGAAATACGGGCATCTGGATGAACATCGGCAGACAGCCGCCGGCGGGATTGATTCTGTAATCCCGGTAGAGTTGCATGGTCTCTTGGTTGAGACGGTTGGGATCGTCTTTGTATTTTTCTTTCAGCTCTTTTTGCAGTGGGCCGAGTTTGGCCATTTTTTTCATCGTGCGGGTCGATTTGGCGTAAACCGGCCAGATGACGATACGGATCATGATGGTGATGAGGATGATGGCGTATCCGAATTGCCCGACGGCGCCCTGCATCCAGACGAGGGCTTTGATCAAAAAAGCTGCCAGAGGTTTGATTGCCCAGCCGAGCAGCCAGCCAAAAATGGGGATGCCGTCGTAGTTCATCACCAAGGTGCGGTCGTCGCCCAGAGCCTTGAGTAGGGCGTATTCCTTGGGTCCGGTGTAGATTTCGTATTTGAAAGTGGCTATTCCTCCGGGTGTCAGGGAGATCTCGGGCAGGCCGATGGCGGTTTGAATGCCCTGGGGTTTGGTTTTGTCCGATTTGGAATCACTGAGATCGTTGGTGATCTCAAAAGTGCTGGCCCAGACAGGAACGTCAGCTGGCTCGAGGGCTTCGACGATGGTGGTGTAAAACTGGTTGGAAACTCCTGCCCAGCTCAGCTCGCGGGTATGGACTTCTTCGCTGGGTTTTTCGCGGCTGAACATGCCTCCGGTGAAATGGCGAACGTATTCAAATTCGAAGCCGCCTTGATCTTTGAAAAAATAATAGGTGGGGGAGTAGGCGTTGGCCTTGCTGGGGTGATCTTTGGTGGATTGGTCGGTGGCGAGCGGTACGGCGGCGCCGGTGTAGAGAAAGTAGCGCGAGCTGAGGTTTTGTTTGCTGGGATTGCTGATGTCGATTTGTAACTGCACGAGATGGGGGTCGTCGTCACCGGCTTTGTTCTTTTGTCCCAGGCTGTAGCGTTTTTCCACCCGGAAACCTTTGGCGGTGGTGCCGGCAAAAACGATCGAGTTCTCGTTTTGTTCTATGATCTTATAAACGGTCGGTTCAAAATCTCCCGGCCCGGAGGTCAGCGCTCCGATCGGGTGTTTGGCAAAAGCGTTGAGGGTGATGTAGTCACCTTCTTTGCCCATGACCTTGGTCTGGTCGAGCAGCTCGACTTGTTTGATGCCACCGCCTACGGTGGTGAATTCGAAACGGACTTGGCCTAGTTCGAACGGGATGATTTGCTCTGCAACTGTTTTGACAGCAGCAGTGTCCGATTTTGAGGGAGCTTCGTTTGTGCTTGAGTCTTTCGAAACGGAGGGCTCCTTGGAATCAGGGGATTTGGAGGTGGAGTCGGAATCTTTTTCCGTCGGCGAGCCTTCGGCGGCGGCGATTTCTTTATCCACCGGGGCAGGTGGCATGATTTTTCCAAATTTCTGCCACCAGAGCATCATGCCCAGTGAACAAAGTATAACGGCGATCCAAGCGGTACGGTCCATGATGAATAAGGTAAAAGGTCAATTTTAGAAAAATAATAAGACGAGCTTCAGGCTGCGTCGGGAAAACAGCGCAATCAATCGTTCCTCAAACGCTCCGGATCAACCGAACATCCACATTTTTTCTGAGAATCCGGTTTTCCACTGTTTTTGTCAGCTGGGGACTCGGTTGTGGCTGGATCGACGGCACCTTTTGTTCCGGGAACGGGATCATATCCTTCGCCGCCCCAGGGATTGCAGCGCAGGATGCGCCAGATCCCGAGTCGGGATCCCTTGATCGCGCCATGTTGCTGAAGCGCCTGCATATAATAATGGGAGCAGGTCGGTTGGAAACGGCATCCGCCGAGCGGTCCGGCCAGAGCGTGCAGCAGCGGTGACAGGAAAATCTGATAAAGTCGAATCAGCCAGCAAAGTAAGGTTTTCATTACTTTTGCTTTTTTTGATACAAACCGCTGCGATGCGCTAGCCACTTCCATTCTTTTTCCAAGGCCTCCGACGAGGCATTGGCAGCGGCTCCACGGGGAATGACCACCAGGTAGTGGCCTCCCTTGAGTCGATCTCCGAGGCGCTGGAAAATACCGCGTAAGCGTCGTCGGATACGATTCCGGGCGACGGCATTGCCCAGGCGACGGGTAGTGATGTAGCCGATTTTGAGATCGGGCAGGCTATCATCCTGCAATACGCCCAATAAAAGAAAGTGGCCGCGGTAGGTTTCTCCCTGGCGGCGGACGCGACCGAAGTCGCGTCGTGTGGTGATTCTCCTGTGTCGGGGAAATCTCATGCTCAGAACTTCGGCCTGAGAGCGAGGCCTGTCAATGTGCCCAGGGCTTTGCCCAAGAGCTGTGTGCTTGCCCCTTATCGAGATTCAGTTCGATAAACCGGGGATGTCGTCCACAAGCAATCCAGCAATCCTAGGAATGCTGGTTGGTGTGGCGTTTGTAGTCGATCTCGGCTCCTTTTGGAATCAGGCGCTTACGACCTTTTTGACGACGTCTACGAATAATGCCGCGGCCGCTATGGGTTTTCATCCGAGCACGGAATCCGTGCTGACGTTTTCTGGAGCGCTTGGAAGGCTGGAAAGTCCTTTTCATCTCGGGTCGTGCAAATTGTTAAATAAATATCTCCTCAATCCGTTGTTTTGGAGCGTGTATCGGCTCCTTGGATCGAGGGGTGCGTAATCTATGGAGAACTTGGGCTTTGTCAACGGCATCTGTGAGGAATTTGGAGATAGCTCATTTTTGGGTCAAGGAATACGGCTGAAATGGATAAACATTTGAAGTTATAGGCGTTCTGAGGCAAGTTGGAGGCGCAATATTTTTTTTATCCGACGGGAAGTTTCAAGGTGAGCGATTCAGTAACAACAGAAAGCCAGACTCGTATTGAGCCGGCAACCCTTGAGGATCTGCCGGAATTGGTCGATATGGTGATGGAGTTATTCACCATCGAGAAGGACTTTGATCCAGACCGGACGAAGCAGGAGCGAGGATTGCGCTCGATTTTGGAGCAGCCTAGCCGGGGCAGGATTTTTGTGGTGCGCACCGATCATCAGATCATAGGCATGGTGAACTTATTGTTTACTATCAGTACGGCGATGGGGGGATTTGTGGTTTTGATGGAGGATGTCATCATTCATCCGGATCACCGTGGGCAGCGTTATGGGACCCAGTTGATGGATTATGTGATCGATTTTGCCCGCAAGAAGGATTTTCTCCGCATCACTCTGCTGACGGATGAGATCAGCGAGGAATCCCAGCGCTTTTTCAAGAAGATTGGTTTTGAGCATTCGCATATGATTCCGATGCGTTTGCCGCTCGATTGAGGTTTCATGGTGGCTTTGCCGGGCTTCCGCATTCAGGTTGCGTTGAAGGAGACTTGACTATAAGGTTGCCGCCTTTAGAAAATCAGATTTAGATCGTTGCACAGAGCTGCGTTTTGCTTGAATGGAAGAGGGGGCAACGCAGGCAGGCTACAATTTTATCGAATCAAAATATTTTTATCATGGCTAAAGAGAGTGTCGAAGAAATTAAGCGTAAAAGCGTGGGATTGCGTGGTGAGATTGTGGAAACGATTGTTTCCGGAGCCAGTCACTTTGAGGATGCTGAGTATCAATTGCTGAAATTTCATGGCAGTTACCAGCAGGATGACCGGGATCTCAGAAGTGAGCGTCGCAAGGCTAAGCTCGACAAAGCCTGGTCGATGATGGTGCGCAGCAAAATGCCGGGAGGCCGGATGACGGCCAAGCAGTATCTGATGCACGACGAAATGATCGATCGCATTGGCAATGGCACGATGCGTCTGACGACCCGACAAGGGATTCAGCTTCATGGTATTCTGATTGGAGATTTGAAGGAGGTGATCGACACTATTTGCAAATCAGGTCTGACAACTTACGGCGCTTGTGGGGATGTGGTACGTAATACCATGGCGCCAGCGGCACCGGTGGATAGCGTGGCTTATCGCGACGCTCACGCTCTGGCGAGTGAAATCAGTGATCTGACCTTACCAAAATCAAGCGGCTACGCTGATATTTGGTTGGATGGAGAAAAACTCGAGCCGGTGAATAAAGATGAACTCGAGGTCGAGGAGGATGAGATGTATGGCAAGGATTACCTGCCGCGCAAGTTTAAAATCGGCATCGCTATTCCTCCCAATAATGATGTGGATGTTTACACCCATGATCTTGGTTTGGTACCGCAACTGTCTGAGGATGGATCGCAGGTGGAAGGTTATACCTTTTTGGTAGGAGGTGGATTTGGTATGGGGCATGGCAAGACGGAAACCCGTCCGGTATTGGCCAA
>JAJRVS010000088.1 GCA_024277195.1 Verrucomicrobiota bacterium
AGGGAGATGATGAGAATAAGATCCAGGTTGAAGGTGAGGTTTGGCACCGAACTGGTGACGCCGCTTATCTGGATGCTAAAAACCAGATCTGGCTGCTCGGCCGCTGCCAGGCGGCGATTCGATTGCAGGGTGAATCTCCGATTTATCCTTTTGGTATCGAGTGTGCTGCTATGGCTCATCCAGCAGTGAGGCGTTGCGCTTTGCTATTATATGGGAATCAAGTCACGCTTTTTGTTGAGGGCGAGCAGAGCAAAGATACTCTTTCGGAATTGCGAACCTTGTTAAAGCATCATCCGCTTGAACAGATTAAATTTCTCCCCTGCATTCCGGTAGATAAGAGGCATAATGCAAAAATCGACTATTCGGAACTGTTGAAGCTGCCCGAGCTAGCTGCAAATCAGCCTATTGCCTGACATAGCGTACCCGCATTAGGACAGAAACGGAGTTCTATCCTACGGTTTTTATTGCCTACGGCAAAAGGTGGCACCTTGGGTAGGACAAATTTCCATATTTGTTATTCATTTAGCTTTGAAATCACTGCCATTTTGCCAGATTTGCGCTATTATTGGCATCCAATTTTAGATTCATGCCAAAAGTCTTTCTCAAAACCTACGGGTGCCAGATGAACGAACGCGACTCCGAACAGGTGGCGCAGATGTTCACGCAGCGGGGTTATACGATAACGCCGGAGGAAAAGGAGGCGGACGTGATTTTGATTAATACTTGCAGTGTGCGGGATCAGGCGGAGCAGAAGGCGCTGGGCAAGATGGGACATTTGGGCCGTTTGCAGCGCAAAAAAGCGGACATTGTTTATGGCTTCATGGGCTGCATGGCGCAGAGCCGCGGGCCGGAGTTGATCAAGACGGTGCCGCATCTGGATCTGGTGGTGGGCACGCAGAAATACCACCGGGTGGTGGATCATGTGGAGAGTATCATTCAGAAGCGTGAAGAATCGAGGATGGATGACCTGCGCATCTCGATTGTCGATACCGAGGATGAGACGGATTCGCAAAATACCATTCGGGACCACCTCAACGAGGACAACAAGGTCAGCGAGTTTGTTTCCATTATGCAGGGCTACAACATGAAGTGTTCATTTTGCATCGTGCCATCGACCCGTGGGGTGGAGCGGGCACGGCCGATTGAGCAGATCGTGGAGGAAGTGCGGCGCTTGGTCGATGTGGGGGTGAAAGAGGTGACGCTGCTGGGGCAGATTGTGAACCTCTATGGGCGTAAGGAGTTCCCTATTATTGATGGCAAAAGCCCTTTTGTGCAGTTGCTGGAGGCGGTGCATGAGGTCGAGGGTTTGCAGCGCATTCGTTTCACTTCACCGCATCCGATTGGTTACCGTGATGACTTGGTCGAGGCTTTCACCTATTTGCCGAAGCTGGTCGATCATATTCACTTTCCAATGCAGTCGGGTTCGGATCGCATTCTGAAGTTGATGAAGCGGCCTTATTCGAATCAGAAATTTGTCGAGATTTGCAATAAGATGAAAGCGGCACGTCCCGAGTTGGCGATTTCTACGGACATTATCGTTGGTTTTCCCAGCGAGACGGAGGAGGACTACGCGGAGACCAAACGCACCGTGGAGGAGCTGCAGTTCGACAACGCTTTTGTCTTTCGTTATTCCAAACGCAAAGATACGCCGGCGGCTGAGATGGAGGGGCAGCTTCCCGAACGAGTGAAAGAGGAGCGCAATCAAGATTTGTTGTCGCTGGTGAATGAAATTGCGATGAAAAAGAACAACGCACTGGTCGGGCAGACGGTGGAGATTCTTTGTGAGGGACCCAGTCGGCGCAATCCGGATACCCTCAGCGGGCGCACCCGGCAGAATAAAATCGTCATCATCGAGGGCAAGCCCGAGCGTTTCACTGGTCAGCTCTTCGACGTGCGCATCGACGATTGCACCGGCTACACGCTCTATGGCGACCCGGTGCTGGCTGATTGATTGACTTTGCGGCTGGATAAGCGAAGCTTGGCCTCTTTTATTGAGCCCACAGCCTGTTTGCGGGGTCTTTGATTTTTAATCCACATCTATTTTGAAAGCTGTTTACGACGCTCTTTATTATGACCTCACCTTGAAGACGGTGGGTCTCGGCATTGCTGCGTTGCTGATCGTGGTGCATCTGTTGGCTTTGCTCAAAGGAGAGCCGGTGAGAGCCTGGTTGCGCACCCTGCCGCGCAATGAAAAGCTGGGCATGTGGATCCTGGCGGTGGACTTTGCCTGGTGTTTTCTGGTGTGGTCTGAGATGGATCTGGGCGAGTTCCACAGTATTGAAAAAACCGTGCAAATGGTGATGGTGTTAGGCTTCCTGGGTTTTGGTTATTATGTGCGCGAATTTCTGGCGGTTCGGGCGATTGGTTTGTTTTTGATTTTGTTGGCTTGTCCGGTGCTGAATGCAGCTTTTTTGCAGCCGCCGGTGACCCGTCTGCTGTTGGTTTTTTTAGCCTACGCCTGGGTGATCAAGGGTATGTTCTACGTGGGCATGCCGTATTTGATGCGTGATGGCATCGATTGGGTGGTGGCCAAGCCGTCGCGCTGGAAAATGTCGGCGATGGCAGGTTTGGCCTACGGGGTAGCAGTGCTGCTCTGTGCGCTGATGTTTTATTAATTCATTGAGCGGGACGGGATCAGGTGGGCAAAATTTTGTTTATCCGTGGCGGTGCGATTGGGGATTTCATCCTGACGATGCCGGCGATCCAATTGGTGCGGGAGACGCTGCCGGAGGCTCGCATCGAAGTGCTGGGTTATGATTCGATCACCAGTGTCGCAAAGGCCTCATCGCTGGTCGCGGCGACCCGTTCGATTGAACACGGACCAATGGCGGGCTTTTTTGTTCCCGATGGCAAATTGGACAGCGAGCTGATGGATTATTTTGGCAGTTTTTCAGTGATCATTTCTTATCTCTACGATTCGGCAGGCTTTTTCCGCGCCAATATCGAGCGCTGTAAGGGAGGCGATTTCATCCAAGGTCCTCATGTGATCGATGAG
>JAJRVS010000089.1 GCA_024277195.1 Verrucomicrobiota bacterium
AGTAAGAAGTCAGAAGAGCTGAATTTTTGGAAATGTGACAAGTTCTTGCGTTGTGGGTAATATATGTTTACTGAAATTTGACTACTGAATCCTGACTACTGAATCCTGACTACTGAATCCTGACTACTGTATCCTATCTTCTAACTCCTTATGCCTACTTATTCGACTTTTGAAAGTGAACTTCAGGTGCGCCCTGATGATATCGATATGAACGGTCATGTCCACAACTCCAAATATTTGGATTATGTGCTGGCTGCGCGATTTGACCAGATGCAGCGCTGTTATGGCATGTCGATGGATGAGTTCTTGAAACGGGGCTTGAGCTGGTATGTGCGAGCCGCCTATATCCAACACAAACGCCCGTTGTTCTTGGGGGATAGCGTCCGGATTCGAACCGGCGTTACTGAAGTTCGCTCGCGGGGGGTGAAGGTGGAGTATGAGATTATTAATCAATCTGATGATAAATTGAGCGCCAAAGGCTACTTCGACTACGTGATGGTGAATAGCAAGACGGGGAAGGCTCAAGTTATTGAACCGGATATTGTCGAAATGTATTCAGTTTGAACGGTTGATTTTCGGACTTGTGTTTTCAGTTTTTGCCGCTAACTTGCCGCGCTTTTCATCCAAACTGCAGGCGTCCCGCGGGGTTTGGATTTTATGTCGGGACAATATCGGAAGGCTAATTAACTAAACAAACCTAACTCAACCTTAATTATATTATGGCTAAAATTGCCAGTAACAACCCAGAACTATCGGAATTGATCTCAAGTCATTTCCGCATGTATCGTGAGAACTCCATTATTATGGGCCGTGTTCTCGAAATCAAAAACCAGTTTGTCACTATCGACATTGGTTACAAGTCCGAAGGGGTAGTGCCGCTATCCGAATTCGGAGATGAAGAATTTGCAGCAGGAGACGACGTCGAAGTCCTGCTCGAGCGCCTCGAAAATGACGAGGGCATGGTGGTTCTTTCTAAAGAGAAAGCCGCACACAAGCAGAACTGGGACAAAATCGTTAAAGTTTACCACGACGGAGGCCTAGTCAAAGGCAAGGTCAAATCTGTGGTCAAAGGCGGCTTGATCGTCAATGTCGGAGTCGAGGCTTTCTTGCCTGGCTCACAAATCGACATCATTCCTCCACGTGATCTGACGGAATACGTGGGTAATGTTTACGAGTTCAAGATCGTCAAAGTGAACGATGACCGCAAAAACGTGGTGCTGAGTCGCCGCGAGGTGATCGAAGCCGAGCGTGCTGAGCAGCGTGCTGAATTCCTCAAAACGGTCAAAACCGGCGACGAAGTCACGGGGCAGATCAAAAACATCACCGATTTCGGTGCTTTTGTGGACTTGCAGGGCATGGACGGACTGTTGCATATCACCGATATGAGCTGGGGCCGTATCAATCACCCAAGCGAAATGCTGGTGATTGGCCAATCAGTCGACGTATTGATTTTGGATGTGGATCGCGAGAAAGAGCGTGTGTCTTTGGGCATGAAGCAGCTTCAGTCCAATCCTTGGGAAAAGATCGAAGAGAAATTCCCAGTGGCCACTACGGTCAAAGGAAAGATCACCAAATTGCTTCCTTACGGAGCTTTTGTGGAAATAGAACAAGGCGTCGAAGGCCTCATTCACGTTTCCGAGCTGTCATGGACCAAACGTATCACTCGCCCGAGCGATGTGTTGGAACTTGATCAGGTAGTAGAAGCGGTGGTGCTGGCTATCAGCATCGACGAGCAGAAAATCTCACTCGGTGTGCGTCAATTGGAGCCAAATCCATGGGACGAAGTCGAAGCGCGTTACGCGATCGGCAGCACGATCAAGGGCGAGATCCGCAACCTCACTGCTTACGGTGCTTTTGTGGAATTGGAAGAAGGCATCGACGGAATGATTCACGTTTCCGACTTGAGCTGGACTCGCAAGATCAATCACCCAAGCGAAATCCTCAAAAAAGGTCAGGAAATCGAAGCTCAGGTTATCGATATTGACAAAACCAATCAACGCATCAGTCTTGGCATCAAGCAGCTTGATTCCGATCCATGGGAAGCCATCGACAGCCGCTTCAAGGTTGGTGATCTAGTCAAAGGAACGGTTGCGAAAATCGCCAGCTTCGGTGCTTTTGTGCAACTTCAGGACGACATCGACGGATTGGTGCACATTTCGCAATTGAGCGAAAACCACGTCAGCAAGGTCAAGGATGTGCTCAACGTTGGCGACGACGTCGAAGCCCGCGTGATCAAAGTGGACAAAGTCGAGCGCCGGATCGGTCTCTCGGTGAAAGCCGCTGAATACAGTGAAGAAGAGCTTAAGAAAGAAACCGCTGCCTTTGACGCCCTGCGTCCGAGTGCTGACTTGGTTGGTCTGGAGCAAGCCTTCAACCTGGCTACTGAAGACTGGAGCCCAAGTGGTGACAGTGAAGAACCGGCCGCTGAAAAAGAGGCTGAAGAAAAAGCCGAGGATTAATTTCCTCGACAAAGACATTTGCCCCAACCTGCTTCTTTCCTGTCACGGGAAAGAAGTAGGAGAAAAGGGGATTGAATGCGTTGACCTATCTCCCTTTTCGGGAGATATTTCATGTACTGCTGTGGGGGCTTGTTTGTTTTACAGATCCCCTCAAATCTAATTATCTAATTATCTAATTATTATGTCTGAAGAAAAATTGAATGTTGTTGCTTACTTGAAAACCCAGTGTGGATGGAGTGGCGGAGTGCGGGCGATCCTGGCCAAATATAATTTGGAATACACTGAAAAAGATATCATCCTGAATCCTGCTTTTCGCTGGGAGATGGAACAGAAGAGCGGTCAACCCTTGTCTCCCTGTGTGGAAGTCAATGGAGTGATGCTGCCAGATGTCAGTGGGGAAGATGTGGAAAATTATCTAATCGAAAACCGCCTGGTCAACCAAGATGCGAGTGAGGTCGATGTATCGATCAATTCATCCTGCACCGACGCCCAACACGCACAGATGGAAAGAGATGCGGCGGCTGGGGGCGGAATCAGTTTCACCTAATCTTGAGAAACTGTCCATTAGTGACAATTTTCAAATGAATCCATCAAATAAAGCAAATCCGTGGCTGGAGAATCTGGTCGCTTATGATCCTGGGAAGCCCATTGAAGAAACGGCTAGAGAGTTGGGGTTGGAACCCGGGGATATTATCAAGCTTGCTTCTAATGAAAACCCACTAGGGCCTTCTCCCAAGGCGGTCGAAGCGATGAAGCTGGCGCTGGAAAAGGCGCATCTCTATCCGGACGGTGGGGGTTATGCCCTGCGCACAGCGATTGCTAAAAAGTTTGATTTGCAACGGGAGAATGTGATTCTCGGCAACGGCTCGAACGAGATTATCGAGTTGGTGGGGCATGGCTTTTTGCAACCTGGTGACGATATCATTGCCGCCGAGCATGCTTTTGTGGTCTATAAATTGATGGCGACTCTGTTCGGAGCCAATACCATCGAGGTGCCCGATCCCGGGTTTGTGCATGATCTGGACGCGATGGCGGCAGCGATCACTCCCAAGACGCGGGAGTTGTTCATCGCCAATCCTAATAACCCAACAGGCACTCTGGTGAACGAAAAAACGATTGACCGTTTCATGGATAAAGTTCCAGAGCATGTGATTGTCATTTTTGACGAAGCTTATTATGAGTTTTTGAGCGAGGCTCCCGATACTCTGAAATATGTGAGAGAAGGGCGTAACGTTATTGTTATGCGAACTTTCTCGAAGATTCAGGGGCTGGCCAGTTTGCGTATTGGTTATGGGTTGGGGCCTACCCATTTGTTGGAGGTCTTGCAGAAATGTCGCCAGCCTTTTAATGCCAACGCTATTGCCCAGGCCGGGGCTTTGGCGGGTTTGTTAGATGATGAACACCAGCAAAAGACCAAGTCGATGACGGACGAAGGTCGGGATTATTTGGAGAAATCGTTTGGCGATATGGGATTGGAGTATGTGCCGAGTGAAGCTAATTTCGTTCTAGTTAAAGTGGGTGATGGGGATGCGGTGTTTCAGGCGATGTTACAAAAGGGCTTGATTGTGCGGGCGATGCGCAGCTACAAACTGCCGGATTGGATCCGTATTTCTGTCGGCACGATGGAACAGAATCGACGCTGTATCGAAGTGCTGGGTGAAGTTATCGCATAACCATAATAATAACTTCTTATGGATGACTCCATAGTAGCCCAAGGAGGGACAGGCGATGTGATTGTCGCTATCGCTACGCCCGTGGGGCAGGGGGCTATTTCCCTGATCAGGCTTAGCGGGACGGGGGCTTTGGATGTGCTGTCGCAGGTATTTACCCCTACGGGTAAAAGGAGGAAGCAAAAAAGGGAGCTGGAGGATCGTAAGGCGGTGTTGGGGCACTTGCATGATTTGCAGGCAGATAAAATCGATGAAGTCTTGGTCACGGTGTTTAGAGGGCCGCGCAGTTACACTGGGGAGGATGTGGCAGAGATCAGTTGTCATGGCGGCATTTTAGTGACGCGTAAAGTCCTCGAAGCCTTATTGGAATCGGGTGCTCGGGCAGCGGGGCCGGGGGAGTTCAGTCAGCGGGCTTTCCTTAATGGTAAGATGGACTTGACCCAGGCCGAAGCGGTGATGGATTTGATTTCTGCGCAGACCAACCTTGCGCTGAAAGCAGCAGGGGAACAATTGGCAGGGCGTTTGGGAGAGCAGTTGATGGAACTACGGGCAGAGCTGTTGTCTTTGGTGGCGCAGGTCGAGGCCTATATTGATTTTCCTGATGAGGACATTGATCCCGAGACGGGAAATTTGATGGTGATGCGTATCTCTACTAGCAAACAAACCGTGCTGGCTTTGTTGGCGACGGCAGATCAGGGGAGAATTCTTCGAGAGGGTGCAAGGGTGGTGATCTATGGGGCGCCGAATGTGGGCAAGTCGAGTTTGTTGAATCTGCTGTTGGGCTTCGATCGGGCTATAGTCAGTGATGTGGCCGGCACAACGAGGGACACTTTGGAGGAGGTTATTAGTTTGCGTGGTATTCCGCTGCGCTTGATCGACACCGCAGGGGTACACCGGTCGTCGGATAAAATCGAAAAACAGGGGATTGAGCGAACCAAACAACAGGTAGAGAATGCCGATTTGGTACTACAGGTGGTGGATGGTAGTGAAGCTCGGCCGGAAGTGGCTTTAGCGGGGGAAGTGGGGAATGGTCGTCATATGCTGATATTAAATAAAGCGGACCTTGTTATTCATCCTGATTGGCAAGCACTCAAAGGGGTGAGAATATCCTGCACGGAAAACCAAGGGATCGACGATCTAGAAAACGCCATAGTTGCGGTATTGGAAGCTGACGGCGAAGCGTGGGGTAACAATCTGGTGGCAATCAACGCCCGCCATAAGGACTGCCTCAAACGGGCCAAGGTGGACTTGCAAGCCGCTGAAGAGGGCCTCAGACAAAGTGGAGGAACGGCTATGCCGGAAATCACCGCAATGGATTTGCGCTCAGCTTTGGATCATGTTGGTGAGATTGTGGGGCAGGTGGATGCCGAGGAAGTGCTGGGTGAAATCTTTTCCAGTTTCTGCATTGGGAAATAGGGGAGGGATTCAGGAGCGAGAATTCAGGATTCAGTAGAATTTATGCAGCAACTTTATTTTTAGATATGCCGGAACCCTTTAAAAATCTATTCAGCCGGAAGGTGATCGACCACATGGGGGAGCATTTTTTGCGAGTGGATAAGAAATTTCCCCGCAAACGTTTTGTGATGCTTGCTAGTGACGGTTTGGAGCAATTGGAGTTAAAACAACGCTCTGAGCAGATCATGCAAGCGATGATCATTTGTCTTCCCGACGACTTTGCCGAAGCGGGCAGGATTATGATGGAGGCTTTGGCTCCCGAAAATTATATCAGAATAAAACAAGAGAGCATTTGTGCTGAGGGGATTTCTGGTTGGGCCATTATGCCGATGACTCACTATGTGGGTTTGCAGGGGCAGCAGCATTTTGAGCCGGCGATGGAACTGATGAAAGAAATGACCAAACGTTTCACCTCGGAATTTGGTATCCGTTTTCTCATCATAGCTGAAACCAAACGCTCTCTGGTTTTGTTTAAGAAGTGGGTGAAAGATCCCAATGAACATGTGCGCCGTTTGGTGTCCGAAGGCACCCGTCCCAGGTTGCCATGGGCGATGCAATTAACCGACTTTGTGGCTGATCCGGCACCTTGTTTGCCTCTGCTCGAAGCACTCAAGGATGACGAGTCCGAATACGTGCGCCGGTCAGTGGCTAATCACCTCAACGATATAGCCAAGGATCACCCCGATTTGGTAGCTGCGATAGCACAACAATGGCTTAAGGGCGAGGTTTCTAACGACCGGCAGCGTTTGGTGCGTCACGCTTGTCGTTCGTTGATCAAGCAGGGGCACCGGCCAACACTCAAGGCACTGGGCTATAAAAACGCCAAGGTTAGTGTGGACCGTTTACTCGTCACCAAACCCGTGGTGAAGCTGGGAGATTATCTTGAATTTGAACTATCCCTGGCATCAACGTTGAAAAAAGACCAGCCTCTGATCATTGATTATGCGATTCATCATCAAAAAGCAAACGGCAAATTGACTGCGAAGGTATTCAAATGGAAAAAACTGATACTCGCTGGTGAAGACTCGTTTATAGCAAACCGCCGCCATTCTATGCGGGTAATTTCCACTCGTAAATATTACCCAGGACTTCACCGCCTTGAGATTCTGGTTAATGGGCAATCCGTAGCTCTGAGTGATTTTGAGCTGAAAGTTTCCTAGTGCGTCGATCCTAATGTTTTTATTCCCAGCTGGCTTGACGGAATCGCACTAATTAGCTAAAAGAATAGCCTTTAATCCTATGAATATATATTTGGCCGAATTGCTGGGAACGATGATTTTGATTCTTTTTGGAGGTGGCACGAATGCCGCAGCATCTCTAAAGGGGACTTACTCCAATGGTGGGGGATGGTTGATGATTTCAGCCGGCTGGGGTTTGGCCGTGGCGATGGCCGTTTATATGGTTGGTTCTTTTAGCGGAGCCCACATCAATCCTGCCGTTACTCTTGGCCTGGCTGCCGCAGGTGAGTTTGAGTGGGAAAAGGTTCCTGGGTATATTGCCGCACAAATGATCGGAGCCTTCCTCGGAGCGGTGTTGGTATTTTTCCAATACCTGCCTCATTGGAAAAATACCGATGACCCCGGAACTAAACTAGGAGTATTTTCAACCGGACCGGCTATTTCGAACACTTCGGCTAATGTGGTGAGTGAAATGATCGGAACCTTCATCCTGGTTCTAGGGCTCATGGCTCTCGGGGTGAACGAGTTCACCGAGGGGTTGAAGCCATTGATTGTTGGACTTCTGATCGTAGTGATTGGCATTGCCCTGGGTGGCACAACAGGATACGCGATCAACCCTGCGCGGGATCTCGGGCCTCGTCTGGCTCATGCAATATTACCTATTCACGGCAAAGGATCATCCAATTGGGCCTACGCCTGGATTCCGGTGGTCGCACCTATTCTGGGTGGAGTGTATGCAGCGCTATTTTATCAAGCCGTCTTTGTTGGCCAGATGGGAGTGGTTTTTTACTCGATGAGCATTGTCGTGGCAGGAGTGTTTGCCTGGGGATTGCTTGAGCGGGATTTATCAGTCGACTTGGAAAATGAGTGACGGATAAAGCCCGACGCTTTACTCACTGATCCACAATTTGGCATCTTCCAATTCCGCAATAGGGAATACACGGATTTCGCAAGGGATCAAAAAAGAAAAAGATTTGATCTTGGAGGCTACTGACGCGCTATCCGTGACCAAAGTGATCCTCTCAAATTGGGCAAACTCCTTGAGACCCACCTTACTGTTGTCACTCGGTTCCGAGTCCATCTGATAGAGCAGGCGGATCTTTTCATGCTTTTGCTGCGCTTGTTCTACCGCAGGCACAAAAATATTCTCGAAGTCATCATCATTATCTTCACCCGATTTATGCAGGGCTACAATATGGTCTGGCAGATTTGGAATGATTTCAATCATAGGGAAAGTAAACGGTAGATCCTAAAATGGGGTCAGGCAACAATTCTTGACAAATGACCTGATTTTATTCTACTGCCTTAAGGACGGGCACAGGTAGTATCGAATGATTTGCCTTTGATGAAGGTCGGATATTCCGAGGTTGACCGGAGTGATATGGACGGGGAGAGTTAAACCATGAAAGTTCGATTTATAAAAATGTTAACGCTGGGTTTTTTATTCACAGGAATAATGGTTGTCTGCGCCGAGTCTAAAGATATAGCCATTTTTGATGGGACAAGCTTAAAAGGTTGGAAAGCTCCGGACATGAGTTTCTGGTCAGTAAGAGATGGCACGATCACAGCGGAATCCACGGAGGAAAAACCGTGCAAAGAAAATCAATTTCTAGTTTGGCATGAAGAGGTGGGCGATTTTGAGTTGACCTTGAAATTCAAACTGGTGGGAGGCCCCAAGGCAAACTCCGGAGTTCAGGTAAGAAGCCTAGTGCAACCCGATGGTCACGTAAAAGGTTACCAATGTGACATCAGCCAACCCGATGTTCAGTATCTTGGAGCGGTTTATGATGAAAGAGGGCGCAAGATGTTAGCTCTGCGGGGGAAAAAAACGGTGATCCAAGCTGATGGCAAAAAAGTATCCACGCCATTAGCGGAAGCTGAATCGATTTTGACCGACTACAAAGCAGGGCAGTGGAATGAATACAAAATCACTTTTAAAGGTGATACGCTGACCGTTCAAATCAATGGTAAGACCAGCTCGATCGTGATTGATCAGCAAGAGAGTGAGCGTGAAATGAAAGGTGTGCTGGCCTTGCAAATGCACTCAGGACCTCCGATGAAGGTGCAGTTTAAAGATTTAAATTTGAAAAATCTTTAACCGTGGTGAAAATCATCAGAAATCTTCCCTCCAATCGAAAGGGATGTTTCCTGATGAACAAAAAAGCCTGTCAGATAACTGACAGGCTTTTTTCACCTCTTGAAACTTAAAGTCTTTTATTTGGCTTTTTTGTCTCCCTTGCCTTTTCCTTTCATGCTGGAAAGTTCGCTTTTATCGAGTTGGCCATCTTTGTTTTTGTCGAAGCGGGTGAAAAACTTCCCTACCGCTTCAGCACCGCGTTTTTCGGTCATGTTCTTGCCCATTTTGGAGTTGGTCAGCTCTTCCTTGGAAACCGTTCCATTACCGTCTTTGTCGGCACCTTTGATGATCATTTCTGCACGTTTGGCAGGATCAGCAGGCTTCTTGGCTTTTTTATCTCCTTCAGCGGCAAAAGCAAGTCCGGTGAGCGAAGTGATAGCGATGATAAGTAGTTTTGATTTCATATTTTTAGTAGGTCAATTCGATTAACTGATTATACAACAAGATAGATGGGCAAAAGTTCCTCAAAAAATCACTTTTTTTCTGCTAACGCGGATTTCATCAAATCGAAGCCACGATTGATCAAGGAGGTGCGGTCATCGAGTAAGCCAGATGCCAACAGGGAAGTGTCCAGCACTTGGGCAGCTACCAACTTGGCCAGCCCAGGGTTGGATTCCTGAGCCTTGGATAACTGATGAATCAGTTCATGACGAGGGTTGATCTGTAGATTGACCTTCACTGGCGGTGCGGGCTCATCGGGATTGAGAGCTTGCATCATGCGACGCATCTGAGCGCTCATTTGATCGCCGGGATCAAAGGTCGCTGCCGGGCTGTCGATCAAGCGGTCGCTGGCTTCGACTTTCTCAACTTGCTCGCCAAGTTCTTCTGTGATGAATTTGCACAGTGACTCCAGCGCTTCATCGCCAAGACGTTCACCTTTTTCTTCAAGCTCGCTGTCATCCAGTTCAATGTCGGCGCGGTCGGCGGAGATCAAATCCTTGTCCTTGTATTTAGCCAGTCGACTGACCACGTAGTCGTCGATAGGTTCGAGGAAGTAGATCACTTCAATGCCCCGGGATTTGAACGCTTCCAAATAAGGGCCGGCCTCGATGGCTTTGCGATCATCGGCGATCAGATAGTAGATCTGTTTCTGATCGTCTTTGGCTCGGTCGAGGTATTGCTCGAAGGAGGTCAGCTCGCCGTTTTCTGTCATCGATGATTGAAACCGCAACAGTTCAGCCAAGCCTTCCTGATGATCGGGATCGGAGGCGACTCCCTCTTTGAGGAAACGATTGAATTTTTTGTAGAACTCAATGTAGCTGTCCGGCGAGGATTTGGCCTCTTTGCCGAGAAACTTCAAAAAACGACGGGTCACCACTCGATTGAGTTTCTGGATCAAGGCACTGTCCTGCATTGATTCGCGGGAAATATTGAGTGGCAGATCACTGCTGTCGATCACGCCTTTGAGAAAGCGCAGCCAATCGGGTAATAAACCTTTGGGTTTGTCATCGATCAGCACGTTTTTGCAATAAAGGGAAACGCCGGGTTCCATTTGACCCATGCCCCAAAGTTCCTGATTCTCTGAAGGGGTGAAAAGCAGTGCATTAATTTCGATCGGCGCATCAGCACTGAAGTGCATGCGATAACGAGGTTCGTCAAAAGCACCTGCCGTAAAGTGGTAAAACTCTTTATATTCTTCGTCGCTGATTTCCGATTTGTTTTTTCTCCACAAGGCTTCGACTTTATTGATGCGTTCACCATCAAGTTGAATAGGAAACGGAACGAAGTTCGAATAGGTTTCGAGCACCTTTTGCACCGTCGCTTTTTTGCTGAAGTCTTTTTGATCCTCACGCAGATGGATGACGATACGTGTGCCACGGTCTTGATCTTCGACCTGCTCGATGGTGTAGCCGGTTTTGCCGTCACTTTTCCAGCACAAGGACTCGCCGTCGTTTTTCCATGAACGGGAGAAAACTTCGACATCGTCGGAAACCATGAAGGAGCTGTAAAATCCCACTCCGAACTGACCGATAAGATTGGATTCCTTTTGACCTGATTCGGATAGAGACTGAAGGAACTTTTTGGAACCGGAATGTGCGATGGTACCCAGATTTTCAATCAACTCTTCACGGCTCATTCCCAGTCCGGTATCAGCGATTGTGATGGTGCCGGTTTCTTCGTCGAGGGAAATTTTGATTTCGAGTTCTTTGTCGGCTTCAAAAATATCACTCTTTTTCAACTGCAGGTGGTGCAGTTTTTCGAGCGCATCCGCTGCATTGGAGACCAACTCACGAATAAAAATCTCTTTATCGGTGTAAAGAGAGTGGATCACGATGTCCAAAAGTTGTTGAACTTCAGCTTGGAATGTTTGTTTTTCGGATTGGGCCTCTTTTGTCATGGCTTGGTAGATAGCGAGTAAGGGCCTTTTGTCAAGCGCTGGAGGGTAGTAAATGCTTACAGGATTGCAGAAAAGTAGCCTTTTTGAGGTTGCCAATGGGCAGAGTCGGGGTGAAAAAGAGGTATGAGTGATTTTACGGATAAAACAATCGTGGTGACAGGTGCAGGCAGGGGGATCGGCAAAGCGATCGCCGCGGGTTTTGTAGCAGGAGGAGCAAAAGTGGCGGTTCTCAGTCGGACTGAAGCCAATTCACAAAGTGCTGCCGCTGAAATGAATGCCACTGGCCCTGGCAGCGCCAAAGCTTACGCCGTGGATATCTCGGATTTTGATTCGGTTGCCGAGGTGGGTAAGCAAATCATCGAGGATCTGGGCCCTGTCAGTATTTTGGTGAACAACGCGGGCGTGACTCGCGATGGCCTGGCACTGCGAATGAAAGAGGAGGATTGGGACATCGTGATGGATACCAATTTGAAGGGGGCTTTTAATACGGTGAAGGCTTTTCAGCGCAACATTCTGAAACAACAAGACGCGCGAATCATCAATATCAGTTCGGTCATCGGCCTGACGGGCAATGCCGGACAAGCCAACTATGCTGCGAGTAAAGCGGGCTTGATAGGCTTGACTAAAGCGCTCGCCAAGGAGTTTGCTGGTCGGGCAGTCACGGTTAATGCAATCGCGCCCGGTTTTATCGAAACGGATATGACCAATCAAATGAACGAAAAATTGCAGCAGGGAATTTTGCAACAGATTCCTCTCAAGTCCTTTGGCACGGTGGACGATATCGCTGCCAGTGTGATGTTTTTAGCGGGGTCTGGGGCACGTTATATCACTGGGCAGGTGCTGACCGTCGATGGTGGTATGGTGATGTGAAGAAGGAGTTAGGAGTTAGAATTCAGGAGGCAGAATAAAGAAGATTATGGCGGAGGTGATTGAAACTTTGGATTTTGTGAGTGAAGCGGCGGAACTGATTGCTGCGAAGATTTTGAGGAAACAAGCTGATGGGGGGATGTTCAGTCTCAGTTTGTGTGGGGGGAGCACGCCAGCGCCTATATACAAGGCGCTTGCTGCGAACCCTGCTATTGATTGGACGAGGGTGATCATTACCTTTGGGGATGAACGTTGTGTGGGGCCTGATGATGAACAGAGCAATTACCGCATGTCCAAGGCCGCCCTGTTGGATCCGGCAGGGGTGCCGGACAAAAATGTGGTGAGAATAGAAGGTGAGCTTGACCCAACTGAAGCAGCCGAAAAATGCGAACAGCGATTGCTGGACATGGCTCAAGTTACTGGTGATAAAATTTTTAAACATGATTTGGTTCTGCTCGGTATGGGAGAGGATGGGCATACGGCCTCTCTGTTTCCCGGATCAGCAGCTTTGCAGGAAAATCAGCGCTGGGTGAGCGAGAATTTTGTCGCGTCGCAGGACACTTGGCGTTTGACCATGACTTACCCTCTGATCAATGCGGCAGACGAAATTATGTTTTTGATCACCAGTGAAAAAAAGAAAAAAATAATGAGAGGAATCCTGACAGGTGATGCAGATTACCCTGCCGCTGCGATAAAACCTACCAGTAATCGACTCACTTGGGTCACTGGGTGATTCCTGTCCTGTGAACCGATTTATTCAAACAAAATCCCATGAAGCTAACTCAATTTTTACCACTCATACCCGCCGTCGCATTTCTATTTGCAGGTGGCAGCTACATCATCATGGCCGCTGAAAAAGAAAACGGTGCTGAATGGACCCAGTGGGGTCACGATGGTAGTAAAAACATGGTTTCCCCCGAGAAGAACATTCCCTCGGATATCTCTGCAGGGGATGAACTGGATAACGGTGATATTGATGTCAAAACAGCCACTAATGCCAAGTGGATTGTTAAGTTGGGAGACCAGTCTTATGGAACTCCTACCATTTCCGGAGGACGGGTTTTTGTTGGAACCAATAACAACAATCCTCGCAATTCTAAGATCGAAGGTGACCGCGGAGTGGTGATGTGTTTTGATGAAAAATCGGGCAAGTTCCTGTGGCAACTCACGGTTCCAAAATTGCCTACAGGCAAGGTGAATGACTGGGAATATCTGGGAATTTGTTCATCTCCGACCATTGCTGGTAAGTATGGTTATGTGATTACCAATCGAGCCGAGGTGATCAAATTTGATACAGCGGGCATGATCGACGGCAACGACGGGCCGTTTAAAGATGAAGGCAAATACATGGCAGGAGGGCTCGACGGCATCGCCAAGGGCACGGCTGAAGCGGTGAAAATCGGTGAAACGGATGCCGACATCATCTGGGGACTCGACATGATTGATGAAGTGGGCGCTTTTCCACACAATATCGCCAGCAGCTCGGTGGTGCTGGGCGACGGCAAAGTTTTTGCCAGCACTTCCAACGGAATGGATTGGTCGCACTTGAATATCCAACAACCGCTCTCTCCGACCTTGATCGCTCTGGATATAGAGTCAGGGGAATTAATGGGAGAGGAAGCTGCTGGGATCAGTGAACGAACCTATCATTGCAACTGGTCTTCGCCAGCCTACGGCGATATCGCAGGAAAAAAGACCCTGGTTTTTGGTGGTGGTGATGGCTGGTGTTACGGTTTTGGAACCGAAGGGAAGAAAGATAAGGACGGCTTTAATATTTTGCCGGTATTGTGGAAAGTGGATTGCAATTTGAAAGAATACCGCATTGATGAAAAAGGTAAAAAAATCAAATATGCTACTTACCCTGGCCCGAGTGAGATCATTTCTTCACCGGTGGTATATAATAACAAAATCTATACCACTATAGGCCAGGATCCCGAAAATGGTGAAGGTGTGGGTCTATTGACTTGCATTGACCCAAGCAAGGGGCAGGGGGAGAAATCCATTGTATGGCAGTTTAAAGATCTGGGACGCAGCCTTTCCAGTCCTTCGGTTGCAGAGGGTTTGGTTTACATCGCTGATTACTCCGGTCGGGTTTTCTGTCTCGACGCAGAGAGCGGTGAAGTGGTATGGGATCACGATACTCTCAGTCACATCTGGGCATCCACCCTGGTGGTGGATGGCAAGGTTTACATAGGCACGGAAGACGGCGAATTGATCATCCTCAAAGCTGGGAAAGAAAAAGAGGAAATCGCAATCGTAGATTTCCCCAATCCGATTTATTCAACACCGGTAGTGGCTAATGAAACTCTGTATATCATGACCCAGTCCCATTTGTATGCTTACGCGAAGAAGTAGCGAGGAGAGTGGAACCGAAGATGGACACTAATAGGGAGAACGGCATTAGAGGGGGTGAGCCACATGTAAGAAGGATGGAGCTAGGTCAAATTATTGTGAGATTGATTGTATGAAGTTTGCCGCAACTGCATTGGCTGAATTGTTCCTGAAGGGGTTTTTCTCACGGTCAAGGATTCTGAGGTAGGTGAGAACTGAATTTCTCATTCAGCCCTTTCAGGGCTGAGGTGTTTTGGGAGCTTACCCGGCGCTTCGCACCAGGCTATCTCATTACGCACCTTTGGTGCAAAAACGAACTGTCCCGTAGGGACAAAATGTGATAGCCCAGAGTGAAACTCTGGGATTGGATCGTTTTTATTATCAGCCCTAGAGGGGCGAAATGATGTTGAGGGGTGGTAAAGGAACCTCAGTTCCCATTCTCCTTCAACATCGCCTGGCTTTCTTCTGACAGGTTAGCGATGGGGTAGCGGTAAATGCGTCCGCCTCGCAGGCGCAGCACGGCGACATCTTCCTCTATCTTTAATAAAGTGGCCATGATGGTTTTGCCTGCTTTGTTTTTCCATGCTTGCTCCTTGGGCAAGGCACGCGGTAGGTCGGGGGAATCCATCACGTCTCCCTCAGGCATTTTGCCGCGTTTGCCGCGATCACCATTGATCGGGGCTCCTTCAGTAATCCATTTTTGCACGGTGCGGATTTCTTCTTTTGATAGAGAATCGCCCTTGCCTTTGGGCGGCATGGCATCATCGGAATCCTGATGACGGGTGATGGTGATGAACAGCAGGCTGGCATCCCAGTCACCGGGAAGAACGGTGTCGTTCTTGGGCATGCGTTTCTGGAAGCTATCCGGGTCATCAAAACGCAGACCTGCTTTGACTTTCTTAGCATCCGTGCTATGGCAGTCAGCACACTTCTCGACAAAGATCGGCATGATGTCACGTTTGTAATCTAAAGCGTGGGCTACCTGGGATGCTGATCCTAACAGAGCTATGGTTAGATAAAAATAGCCTGCTTTAAAAGGTTGGGTGTTCATTGTGATGGTGAAGCAGGAGGCAAGCGGAGCGCTCGGATTATGGGGCAAGCGGGGCGCTCGCCCTACAACACTTCTTTGATTTCCCAGCCTTTGCGGTATTTCCTTGTGAGATAGGGATTGGCTTCTTTTTTATTGGTGATTTTGAGATTTTTGGCGTCCCACTTGAGCTCTTCACCAGGGAAATGCACGGCGACATTGCCGAGCTGAACCGTTTCGGTCAGGTTACCGCCATATTCAAAGCCGTCACTGGGTTGTTTGCCTGACAGGCAACCGTCGATCCAGCCGTGATAATGGTTCAAACCTTCTACTGGCTCGATCTTGTATTCGGTTTTGGAATCGACGAAATTCAAAGTGGGCATGCCGACGTGAGGCAACACCATGGAACCTTTTTCGCCAACAAAAATGGAGCCCGAACGAGGCAGGCCTTTGCCTTTAGGCAGGTATGCCAGATTCTCCTTGGGTTTGCGGCCGCCATCATACCAAGTGATATTCAAAGTTTTATCAGCGGTGTATTCTGTGCCGGGGAAATTATAATACAAGGTTTCCTGACCAGGCCAGACTTCCTTATTCATTCCCGAGTGCTCGGCTTTGATACTGTTGGGTCCACCATTGATTTTTAATGCGGTGAAAACAGGATCCAGCAAGTGGCAGCCAAAGTCACCAATCGCCCCTGAACCAAAATCCTGCCAGTCGCGCCAGGCAAAGGGGTGGTAAATGCGCTCACCGCCGTAGGGACGCATCGGTGCCACACCGATCCAGAGATCCCAATTGATCGTGGTGGGCACTTCCGGAGGATTCTCTGGACGATCAATCAAACCTGAGCGTCCATGACCGGTGGTCGCAACCCAGGAGTGCACTTCCTTGATTTTTCCGATTGCACCACTTTGGATCAGTTTCACTCCGGTGCGGTAAGCCGTGTGAGAGTGAATTTGATTCCCCATACGGGTAATAACATTTTTATCCTTGGCCGCTTGTTTGCGCACTTGACGTGCTTCCCACACGGTTCGGGTCAGCGGCTTCTGGCAGTAAACGTGTTTGCCTCGTCGCATCACATCGAGGGATATATAGGCGTGCATGTGATCCGGAGTGGACACGGTGACGGCTTCAATCTTATCACCCATGTCATCCAACATTTTGCGATAGTCTTGATAAAGTCGGGCATCGGGTGCCAGACGTTTGACCTTGTCCATGCGGGTCAGATCAATGTCGGTGAATGCGACCGGTGCGAGGCGTGGGTGGGTGGCCATCTCTTTGATATCCGACCAGCCTTTTCCGTTAGCTCCAATGCCTGCATATTGCAGCTTGGAGTTGAGGTTTTTGCCACGTAACAGGGCGGGCACTCCAAAAACGGTGCCAGCGGCACTGATGGCGCCGGCGTTTTTAAGGAAGTTGCGACGATTCAAGGGTTCACTCATGTATTCAGGGGGTAGGGGGATAAACAATTAGCTGACAGGTTTGATTTCCCAGCCTTCACGGTATTCACGAGTCAGCAAAGGATTGGCTTTTGCATTATTGGTGATCTCAAATTTTTCTGAATCCCATTGCAGTTCTTCGTTAGGGAAATGAGCCGCCACATTGCCAAGCTGAACTGCTTCGGTGAGGTTGCCGCCGTATTCAAAACCGTCACTGGGCTGCTTGCCCGACAGACAGCCATCGACCCAGCCGTGGTAGTGATTGAGGCTCTCTGCAGGTTCCACCTTGTAATCGGCGTATTGTTTAAGAGGATTCAAAGTGGGGGACGAATAATGAGGTAAGACCATCGAACCTTTTTCACCTACCAAAATAGACCCGGAGCGCGGCAATCTTTGTTCTCCCGTGAGCTTTGCCAGTTTAGGGCTAGGGCGTCGACCACCGTCATACCAAGTGATTTTCAAAGTATCGCCTGCAGTGTATTTAGTGCCGGGAAAAAGATAGTTGATCGTTTGTGACGCCGGCCAAACTTCGTCATTCATTCCTGTATTTGAATTCTTGATCGTCTTGGGACCACTGTTGATGTCGAGTGCCGTGAAAACCGGGTCGAGCAAATGACAGCCAAAATCTCCAAGCGCACCAGAACCGAAATCCTGCCAATCACGCCAGGTGAAAGGGCAATAAACGCGGTCACCGCCGTAGGGTCGCATCGGAGCCACACCCACCCATAAGTCCCAGTTAAGCGAAGGCGGCACGGGAACAGATTCTATTGGACGATTCAGATGGCCTGAGAGCCCATGTCCAGTTGTAGATACCCAAGAGTGCACTTCCTTGACCTTGCCAATCGCTCCGGCTTGGATCAGTTTGGCAGCGGTGCGGTAAGCGGTATGGGAATGGATCTGGTTGCCCATGCGGGTGATGACCTTGCTCTTTTTGGCTTGCAGACGCATCTGGCGAGCTTCCCACACGGTGCGGGCGAGGGGTTTTTGACAGTAGACATGTTTGCCCTGACGCATCGCATCGAGCGAGATGTAAGCGTGCATGTGATCAGGTGTGGATACGGTGACGGCATCAATTTTATCACCCAATTCGTCGAACATCTTGCGGTAATCTTGAAACAAGGGTGCTTCCGGAGCGAGACGTTTGACTTTGTCGGTGCGAGAAAGATCTACGTCAGCAAATGCCACAATCTGCACCGCGGGATGACCTGCCATTTCTTTGATGTCAGACCAACCTTTGCCGTTGGTACCAATGCCGGCAAATTGCAGTTTGGAGTTGAGGTTTTTTCCTCGAACCAGAGCAGGCACGCCTGCGATGGCTGCAACGGCGCTGGCCGATCCAGCGGTTTTGAGGAAATGGCGTCGATTGATAGGAGTTGTCATTGTTTTATAAATTGGAAAGTTGAAAAGAGGAAGGCCACACAATTGTGAGGCCTTCCAAGTTGATTGAGAAAAAGCAGCTGAAAACTTTAAGCTTGTTTGGGGGCTGCTTTTTTGGGTGTTGCCGGTTTAGCTGCTGGTTTTTTCGTAGCTGGAGCAGCGGCCTTTTTCGGAGCCGGTTTAGCTGCCGGTTTTTTAACCGGTGGCGGGGTGGCTTTTTTCACCGGAGCAGGAGTCGCTTTTTTTGCTGCGGCGGGTTTAGCCGCAGGTTTTTTAGCTACTGCAGGTTTAACCGGTGGTTTGGGTGGAGTGCTAGCTTTTTTCAGGGCTTCCAGCGCCGCTTCTGCTTGTTTGACCACTTGTTGCGCGGTATTGGCTGCATTCATTGCATCAGCTGCGGCTTTAGAAGCAGAGTCTGCTGCCAGCTTTGCTGAGGCCAGAGCTTTGCCCAGTGCCACTTGAGGGGTCATCGGTGCAGCCGGTTTAGCCGCTGGTTTTTTAGGTTTAGCTGGAGCCGCTGGTTTTTTGACCACCGCTACCACAGGTTTGACCACTGCTGCTTTAAATCCTGTATTGGCATCCAACCCAGGAATTTTAGCTACCAATAGTTTGGATCCTTTTTCCGTCACTTTGGTCTGCCAGAGGAAAACCTTTTTCAGTTTTTTCAAACCAGCCAACTTCATCACTCCCGCGTCCGTTACCTGGGTGCCGTAGAGGTTGAGGTATTCCAGCTTACTAAGCTTGGCAATGCTGGCGAGTCCGGCATCCGTGATTTTGGTATTTTCCAAGTGCAGGCGAGTGAGATGCTTCATCGCGGCCACATCAACCAGCGCTTTGTCAGTGACCTGGGTGCGTGCCAAATCCAACCACAGAATTTGATCGTTCACTGGAGCCAGTATCTTCAGTCCGTCATCCTTGAACTTCTTGGCAACATTCAAAGCGCTGAAACGCAACTCCGGAGTGTCCTGAGCGATGGCCATCAGTGAAGCTCCTGACTTTTCAACTTTAGGCATCACGCCGGCAAGCGCTTTGGCGCGTGCTGCCGCCACTTTAGGATCCACTTTAGGTTTGCTGGCCTTTTTGGCTTTGATCTTCGGTGGGTGAGCCACCACAAATTTGATCGCTTCTGCATCGGTTCCCGCCGGCTTGGCTTGGGATACCTTCATGTCCTTTTTAGCGCCTGACTTGATCCAGAACTCCAACACTTGGATTTCTTGTTTGGTCAATTGATCCTTGTCTTCAGGGGGCATGTGATCGTCATCATCCAGCGGGTAATGGACACGGATCATGGAAAGGCTGTCTTTGGGTTTGCCGGGGATGATGTTATCTCCCTCACTGCCACCTTTCATCACCGCATCAAAAGTATCGAGCCGCAGTTTACCTTTGGATTTTTCTTCACCATGACAGGACACACATTTGGCTTGAAGGATGGGGTTGACCAAATCCTTGTAAATAACAGGATCCTTGGCATCAGCAGCGTTAGCCGAAGCAAAACCGAGGGCTGAAATACCAACGATGGTGCAGGCTTTTAATATGGAGTGAGCACTTGTTTTCATAAGTTTAATTTTAAGTAATATGGGGAAGTTTGGCTAACAGGCAAGAGGAATGCTAGGCGCAAATAGGGGATGTAAGATGATTGGGTGTCTATGCTTTGAAATGTCGGAACTGAAGATGTTCAAATTTTCATAAAAATCAGACAACTTCTTCGACCTCCCAGCCTTTGCGGTATTCTTTGGTCAAAAAGGCGTTTGCCTCGGGGATATTAGTAACTTTGAGCTTGGCGGCGTCCCATTTGAGGGTTTTGCCGGGAAAATGAGCCGCAACATTGCCCAACTGAACCGCTTCGGTCAGCGGTCCGGCGTAAGCAAAGTCGTCGGAGATGGACTCTCCTGACAGGCAGGCATCGACCCAGTCGTGCCAGTGATTGCGTTTGCCGACGTCAGGCAATTTGTAATCAGCGAAGTCTTCTTCGGGATAAAGTTTGGGTGTGCCCCAATGTGGCACCAACAAATTGCCCTTTTCGCCGATGATCAATGAAGCCGGAGTGATCATGTCATGCGCGGAAGGGGTTCCAGGCAATTTGAAGTTGGGCCGGCGTCCACCATCATACCAAGTGATACGCACTTTGTCCTGAGCGGTGTATTGGGTGCCGGGAAAGGTATAGATGATCGTTTCCTGGGCTGGCCAGACCTCTTTGTTCAGTCCGGTGTGATTATTGGTGATAGAGATCGGATTGGTCAAATCAAGGGCGGTGTAGAGCGGATCCAGCAAGTGACAGCCGTTGTCGCCAATGGAGCCCGAACCGAAAGTTTGCCAATCACGCCAGGATTTTGGGTGATAAATCCCGTCGCCGCCGTAAGGCCGCATCGGAGCGGCTCCAATCCAGTTGTCCCAGGAAATGTTGGCAGGAGCCTCGATCGGTTTGTCTGGAGCGGAAAGCACCCCGGCACGTCCATGCCCGGCAGAAACGATCCAAGTGTGGATTTCCTTAACCTTACCGATGACTCCGTCCTGGATCATCACCTTGGTGGCGCGGTATTGCGGCTCGGAATGGATTTGGTTCCCCAATCGGGTGGTAACTCCCATCTTTTTTGCCATTTTAGCAATTTGGCGAGCCTCCCAAACCGTATGGGTGAGGGGTTTTTCGCAATAAACATGTTTGCCCCGGCGCAGAGCTTCCATCGTGATCGGCGCGTGCATGTGATCGGGAGTAGATACGTTGACCGCATCGATCTCATCTCCCATTTTGTCGAACATCTCACGGTAATCAGCGAACATCGGTTTGCCCGGCCAAGCTTTGGCGACGTTTTTGAAGTTGCGGGTATCCACGTCACAATAAGCAACCACATTGACCTTGTCATGGGTGCCTATGCTTTTGACATCGCGCCAGCCTTGGTTGTTACAACCGATGCCGGCAAAATTGAGGGTGGAGTTGGGGGATTTGGTCTTGGTGATATTAGCCATGAATATAAAGGGATTTGTCCAAGTAGTAACGATGGAACAAAAAATTAAAGTCTCAACTTTTTATGTATGTTGCCAGTCCAGATAATCTGGCACAAGGTGGAGCAAGAATGAATACCCTGTCTCTAAAATCCCTCAAAACCCTAAGCCTGGCTATCGCCGCCTTGGCGTTCATCGCTCCCGGCAAGCTGAGTCTGGCAAAGGATGCCAAGCCTAGTTTGGCTGCTGACCACCAGCATTTGGATTATTATCTGGATGACAAGGGGAAAGCGCAGACTATAAAAAACCAGGCAGACTGGCAAAAACGGCGCGAGCAGATATTATCCGGTTTTCAGGAAGTGGCAGGCGAGTTGCCTGATCGGAAAAACCTGCCTGCACTGGATATTCGCATCAAAAACAGCGATGAACGGGAAAAACACGTGCGCCAGACCATCTACTTCGTTTCAGAAAAGGGTGACCGCACACCGTGTCATTTGTATATACCCAAGGGGATAGCCAAAGGCGAAAAACGTCCCGCGATCGTGGCCTTGCACCCTACCAATACCATCGGTAAGGACGTGGTGGATGGATTGAGTAAACTGCCGAACCGGGCTTATGCCAGGGAATTGGCTGACCGGGGATACATCGTGATCGCTCCGGATTACCTGTCCTTTGGCGAGTATTCAGATTATGACTTTAAAAAGGACCGTTATTCGTCCGGCACGATGAAGGCAATATGGAATCACATGCGTTGTGTGGATTTGTTGCAAGCCCGGGCGGATGTGGATGGAGAAAGGATCGGCACGATTGGCCATTCCCTCGGTGGACACAACGCCATCTTTCTGGGATTGATGGATCAACGGGTTAAAGTGATCGTATCCAGTTGCGGCTGGACACCTTTCCACGATTATAAAGGTGGGGATATCACAGGATGGACCAGTGATCGTTATATGCCTGACTTGCGGGATGTTTACAAATTGAATGTGGATAAAATGCCCTTTGATTTTTACGAATTAATTGCCGCTTTAGCTCCAAGAGCTTTTTTCTCTAACTCGCCCCTGTATGATTCTAACTTTGATTACCGAGGAGTAGAAAAAGCAGCCCCCAGAATGCGGAAGATTTACAACCTTTATGCCGTGCCTGATAATTTACGTATTGCTTACCCTTACTCAGAGCATGATTTCCCGACAGCGGTGAGAGAAGAGTCATATCGTTTCCTGGATACTCATCTAAAAGCTGAAACCAAGCAGAAGAAATAAAGCGAAATGCCAAAACCCAACGACTTGAGCAAAAACTTGCTGCGTAGTGTATCGCGCTCCTTTTACCTTTCGATGAAGGTATTGCCGTTGGAGATGCGCCAGCCTGTCAGTCTGGCTTATTTGTTAGCCCGCGCGACGGATACCATTGCGGACACCGCCCAGGCTTCAGATGAACTGCGTTTGCAGTTACTGAATACCATCCGCAAAAGAGTCTTTGATAAGGGGCTGGAATCCCCTGATTTTTTCGAGCTTTTGAAAAAAAACTTTATTCCGCAGCAGCAACACGAGGGGGAAAAGCTGCTGCTGCAAAGCTTGGCGAATTGTTATCATTGGCTGAATGAAATGGAGCGTGCAGATCAGTTTTTTGTGACGACGGTATTAGGGCATATCACCAATGGCCAGTTGTGGGATATCGGAAAATTTGCTTCCAGTCAGGACTCAAAACTGAACTTTGTTGAACACAGCGCCGAACTGGAACAATACACTTATTGGGTCGCCGGCAGTGTGGGAGAGTTCTGGACAGATGTGGGTTTTGCCAATGGTGGACGGCATTTTTCCGATGAAGAAAGCGTGAAAATGAAAGAACTGGGGAGGCAGTTTGGCAAAGGCTTGCAATTAGTGAATGTGCTGCGCGATGTCGGAGAAGACCTGCGTAGCGGCAG
>JAJRVS010000090.1 GCA_024277195.1 Verrucomicrobiota bacterium
AGGAGCCGTTTTTCTAAAAGACAAACCTCGAAAAGTCGTATTGCAAGCATGGCAAGAACGCAAACAAGCCGAAATCATGCACCCTTTTCTTCAGGAGAAAACCACCGTAGGACTTCTCGTTCACTTGCAAGCCCGCTTATTGGCTCGTCATCTGCGTGGGGATCTAGATGCCTATCCCGCTTTTCTTTGGAAATAATTGAGCAATTTCAACACCCTTCAAAAACTATGTATACACTGGTCACCTACGATGTATCCACCATGGATAATAATGGCAAAAAACGATTGCGCCACATTGCCAAAGCTTGCCTCGATTACGGACAACGAGTACAAAACTCTGTATTTGAATGCAAGCTCGACCCTGCTCAATTTGCCACATTCAAGGCGCGTTTGTTGAAAATTATGGATGAAGAACAAGACCGTCTGCGTTTCTATAATTTAGGCAATAACTGGCATCGTCGAGTTGAGCACTATGGCACTAAAAAGCCCTACGATGTCGATGGATTCCTCTCTGTATGATTGCCATCGCGAACCCCTAGCTGTCAAACTTCTCCCCGCAGGTTCGCGCGAAGCGCAACCCGTTGACCGCAAGCTCTTTACCATATCCAATAAAAAACTCTCGCGAATATTCCTCAAATTCAATGAGGTTCGCGGATTGGCAGCTTGTTGCGCTTGAGCATCAAGGGTTTACAGTGCCGCCATCGCCCCCTTCACGGGGGGCGCGGATTGAAACTCAATCAACACCACATTATTGTCACGACACAACGTCCGCCCACTTCTCCTCACACAAATTTAAACCATCAGTGATTATCTGTGGCATCATAGGTTCTGCCCTCTCTCCCTGTCCCTGTTCATCTTGACTCGACATAATTTCAGCAACAGCGCTTCGCGGTTGCATTCAATCCAAAACAGGCAACGTGACCGCCCTCATTTTCAAATCACGCAAAGAACGTAACTCTCCCCACTTCCCAACTAACATCTTACGTGAGCCACTAGTTCGACGAACGCCAAAGCCCTCGCGTTTGCCTTCAAAAAAACTATTCACAAAATCTTCACCCCCTATCGCCACCCCATCAGTGAAATAACGCACGCGACATCTTAACACCGCAGGCAAAGGCAAACGTCCCTTCATACCGGGAATCTCCATAATAGCCTGAATCTCTTCCCGCGAATACGGAAGAACGTCACCTTCACCTTTACCCTTCTGCCTCCCCACATCATTTAACTCACGCTCTTTGCCCCATAACAAATGGGCATACATTTTTTTAGTTTTCGACCAACGAGAAGAAAAGTCTCCGGTCACTGCTCTCGCCAAACCACGCCGGGCACGCTTTTGCCCTCTCTCCGCCGCACCAAAAGAGCTCCAACGATACTCTCCGGGGTGCGCCACCAGTCCTGCTCTTACCGGATTCAGATCAACATACGCTGCCATCACTCGCAAGGCCTCCCCTGGCTCAACCACCACACTTTTAAACGGCCCCTCCCACAAGGTTCCTCTGCAGCCATTAAAAGAGTTATAGAACAAAGTGATCTTCAATTTCAACTCCTTCATAAAAGCTGACAGATCAAACAAGCGCGTCTTTAAAAATTTTACGATTTTTGCTAACTCTTCCATATCACCGCCATCTCGACACTCTTCAATTTTCTTCAACACCAACCCGGCGGAATACTCCTTACGTAATATAGAAAATCGCGCCAACAACTCATCCGCACTCATTCCAACTAGAGCCTTTTTCTGATTAGGCACCTCTAAGATCAAGTGGAAGTGATTAGACATCAAGCACCAGCCCAGCAAGTGCATCCCGCTGAATTCACATTGTTTGAAGATCAACTTTTCAATAAATTCCTTCTCTTCCTCTGCAAACAAACGGTTGCGCCCATACACACGACTCACCACGTGATAAACATTTTCATTTTCACCATTCCCCAACAAAAAGTCTCGAGTTTTTCTCATAACAAAAATTCTATCCAAGTCAGTAATAAATAACGATGAAAATATTCCTAAGACTTCAACAGTCTCAGCTGAGGTAATTTCTCAAAATGCCCATCTCGGGTGAGCAGCAATTCTCCACGAACATAAGCTCACGCTGCAATCCAAATATCATTGCCGGGCAAAGAGGTTCCTTGATTTTGCAAATACTCACGGCAGCAGCCTCACTGATCACATCCCCCAACAGCCGCTTCGCACCCAGTCGCTATAAGCGTTGGTATCGAGCATCACTTCCATAGCTCTTCATCCATTTGCTCAAACCCCTACCCTCCTGCCTTTGTGGTCTTGGCTGCTTTACGTGAGAGCCTCACCTCCCATTCGCGTTTATTGGCGTGCATTCGCGGTTTCTCCCCTCAAATTTCAAATTGCCCCCTCCAAACATCCGCTCTATCATATCCCCACGTCGTCTGGTCATCCGACCAGTCGGCAGAACCTGCTGCTCGATGATTTTTTGATCAAAAGGCAGATTGCTGAAATCTCAATTCAAACTAAATACAAAACCAACCCATACCATGGCACACACATTACCTGAACTCCCATACGCGCATGACGCGCTAGAACCCACCATCGACACCCAGACGATGGAGATCCACCACGGCAAGCACCACGCAGCCTATGTCGCTAATCTCAACAAAGCCATCGATGGCAACACTGAACTGGAAGCCAAATCCGTCGAAGAGCTGATCAAAGATCTCGATGCGGTGCCAGAAAACATTCGCGGTGCAGTGCGCAACAACGGCGGAGGACACTGGAACCACTCTTTTTTCTGGACCATCATGGGTCCCAACGCAGGCGGCGCTCCTTCAGGAGATCTCGCTGCGGCGATCGACAGCGCTTTTGGCAGCTTTGATGCGCTCAAAGAAAAATTCGCTACGGCTGGCATGACCCGCTTTGGCTCAGGCTGGGCTTGGCTCAGTGTGAAAGACGGTGCGCTGGTAGTATCCTCCAGCCCCAATCAAGACAGCCCCGTGATGGACGGATCGGGCACTCCTATTTTAGGAGTCGATGTGTGGGAACACGCCTACTACCTCAACTACCAGAACCGTCGCCCTGATTACCTCGGTGCTTTCTGGAATGTGGTGAACTGGGATGCTGTCGCTGAGCGCTTTGCAGCAGCCAATGCATAAATTTGGCGGCAATAATCTTATGATACGATAGACGCATCTACTTGATCTCTATCAAAAACGATTCAATGAAAGGCGCGTTCCGCATCAGCGGGACGCGCCTTTCTTCATCCCGCCTTAAAGGTTTACAGCCTTCCGCCCCGCACCAGCCACCCACTAGGGCCCAAGGCCCTATTCCCTGCATTCACGCCTTTCAGCTTGCCCTCCCCCTCATCTTCTCGTATAAGTGAGTCGGAAACGTAACACTGCCTTGATTTCTGTGAGGTAGCTGTTTTTCAGGGCAACACCCCTGAATGGATGAAAATCTCTTGAGCTAC
>JAJRVS010000091.1 GCA_024277195.1 Verrucomicrobiota bacterium
AGACGCAGAGACGCAGAGACGCAGAGACGCAGAGACGCAGAGACGCAGAGACGCAGAGACGCAGAGACGCAGAGACGCAGAGACGCAGAGACGCAGAGACGCAGAGACGCAGAGACGCAGAGGGGGAGCGAGAGGAATCTCAAATTTTAAATTTTAAATCTCAAATCTTATAGGAGCAGGATGGAAGAGAGCGTGCAATGGAGGGGCAAGTTCCACCTTGCCATCAGTCTTGGTAGTAGATTTTCACGTAGTCACTGGCGTTGAGTGGTAGGGAGAAGTTGATGCTTTGATTTTGCTGTTGGAAGTCGATTTTTCCTTGGTAGATGCTTTCCACGGATTTGATCGGGCGGTCGACTTTTAGGGTGAAATCGGCTTTATCAATTTTCTCTAAGGTGTAATTAGAGAGCGGGATGATGATGCCTTGGGGGGCGTGCATGACGATGGCATCGACCAGCGGAACGGAGCAGGTCAGGGGTGGGGCGATGTCTGCGCTGCGGACTGGAGTTAGGATAAAATTGCGCACATCGGAGGGGTAATCCCAAGGGTTACGTGAGCGTTCGAGGCGGGTTTTGGGTTGATTGGCGATGATGTCTCGCGCTGAAATGATGACTGGTGGCGCGGGGTGGGAGGAGGGCGGCGTGTTTTTCTTTTTCGGACCTTCGAGTTGGCTGCGGGCGACTTCGGCTTTTTTGATGTAATCGAGCGCGGGGAGAAAACCGAGGCAGTAAACTTTTCCTTTACCAGCCCTGCCGGAAACGATGGCGGAGGAGCCGTCTTCAGATTTACCTATGATAGTAGCGCCTTCATGGGCGGTGAGAGTTTGACGGAGGGAGAGGATTTCCATTGAGGTGTCACCGGATTTTACCAGACCCTGAGGTTTCAGGTTTTTCAGGTAGCTGCCGGAGGATAGGAAGGGTTGCAAAGTTTTGACTTGCCCGCGCTTGGCTGGCAAGAGCGAGTCGAGTGTGGGTAAAGGGCGGTTGTATTCGTCACGACTGGCGGCACCAGCGGTGAGGAAAAGGGTGCCACCGTTTTCGACCCATATTTTTAGTTTAGCGGCGGCGGTTCGGGTGAGATTGGGGCCGGAGAGGTAACAGACTTTGTAGTCTTTCAGCAGGTCGTCGTCGACTTGTTGTTCGGATAAAAAATCGACCGGGATCTGGGCGTGGGCAAGCGCCATCCAAGTGTGCATGCGGTTGAAACCGTAGGCTGAATTGCGTTTTAACATCCAGGCGTCGGTGGAGGATGAATAGAGGATCGCGACCTTGGCGGGTTTGGGCATGGCGGGCAGTAACAGGTCTTCTGCGCCGCCGATTTCGCGCACCACTTCGGCGTTGGCACGCCAGGTGTGGGGGTGGGCATACCAAGTGTGGCTTTTCCAGAAGGGGCCGCCTTCATGACTGCCCCAGCTGACGCCGTAGGAAAAGTTCTTTAGGATTTTGACTCCGCGCGCCACTTCACTGGCGGCTTTGGTTTTGATGTCCCAAGGTTTGCGTCCGGCGTGGGCGATGAGGTAGTGACCGATGGTTTGTCCGCGTTGACGGGCAGCGGCGCGCATGAGGTCGACGTTGAAAGCTCCGCATTGATAGCTCGACGAACCGTTGGCCCAGTCTTCGCCCCAGATGGCGTTTTGTCCGTCGTCATTCAGGAGTTCAAAGTAGTCGACGCCCTGACCATAGAAGTTAGCGGTGTAAGTAGCGCCGTCACTGAAGTTGACCAGGGTGGGCAAGGAGCGACCGTAGGTTTCTTCGATGATGCCACGTTGGGTTGCCATGAAGTCTCCGAGCGCGCGGGTGCGGAAGCGTTGGGTGAAATAATGCAGCGCGGGGAATTGCTCGCGTTCGCTCTCGGCGACGGGTTTCACTTCGTCCCAGTGGTCCACCAATAGATCAGCGGGAGTTTTGCCGAGTTTTTTCAACCAGGCTTGGAAGGCTTTGAGATAGCTCGGATCTTGGGCGATGAAGGCGGAGGGCTGACCGGTGGGTTCGTCGGTGAGAAAACAATAGACCAGGTCATCGAGTTTTTTTCCTTGTTGATGAAAAAGTTTCACTCGGTCGGCGATGTTCTTTTTCATTCGCTCGGTATCGGGATTGCAGTAGGAGCCATCTTTCATTAACCAGATACCTCCGCCGAGGTAAGATTTTTCTCGGTTGGAAAAGCCAAAATAATCGAGGGTTTTCCACTCTCGATCAATCACCGTTTGGTCGGGAAGGGTGCCGTAACCCCCAATCTGGACACTGACGAAAAATGGAAATTGCTGCGGTTTTTTCCCGATGGTCGGCCAAGGGTAGTTGTCAGCGCGCTTACCAGTTTCTTGGGCGAACTCACTATCTCGTTTGAGTCGACTGCGGTATTCGGCGGTGGTCAGATTGGGTGGCGCGACAACGATCAGACCGTTGGGAGTGCTGTCGACGTCCATGGTGCGCACGATCGATTTTTGATTGGGAGCGGAGGCAAATTCGAACTTCGCTTTCAGTCGCGGTGCCCACTCGTGGTAGGTATAACGGGCGGTGATGTTGAGAATAGCGCCGTTGTCTTGATAGAGCATCGGGGTGATGTTGCACCAAGGTGTTTGCTCTCCAGATTGAAGTAGATTGGTTTTATTTTTGGGGCGCAAACCGGGCTGGGTGCCAGCTTTGGAGAGGCTGAAGTGTTGATACCACGGCGCTCGGTGGTGGTCGGCGAAGATATGAATCTGCACGGGTTTTTTATAGACGTCACCGAGCGTCACCCGCAGCCAGGTTTGTGGTCCGTAGGTGAGGTGGTCGGGGATGAGGGTTTTGTCGGTGGTGAGCAGCAGGCAGTCGACGTGACGCACGTAGCCGACGCTGTTTCTGTTTTGGTCTTTACCGAGAGTCAGGGTGATGTCACCGGCGGGTAAGTCGGCGTCGATGTGATCCCAGAGGTAGGACCAGTTTTTGGCTTTGGGCTGGATGGTGGCATCAAATTTTTTACTCGCTAGTTTTTTGCCGCCTTGTGATAAAGTCAGATTGAAGGTGCCGCGCCATCGTGCGTGGTAATTGTGGCGTAACCAGATGCGGTAGTTTCCAGCGGTTTTGAGTTTGAGGGTTTTGCTGGCGGTAGAGTCTTTGCTTCCTGTGGCTCCATGCAGGGTTTTGGTGAGTGAAGCTGGACGGGTTTGCGGGTTGTTTGCGATTATCCAGCCATCACCCGAGGGGGTGAAGGTTTCCGCTTCGACGAAGATCGTCTCTGCTGGGGCGGAGGCGACGACGAATAGTGACAGAATAATAATAAGGGTTTTCATGGGGACTTGATACTAGTAGCATATTCTGGCAATAAATAGATCTATGAAAAGCTTCTATGAAAAAGTAGCCCGTTGTTACATGAGCATGAGTCTTGTTTTGCTTTTGATGTTAAGCTCTTGCGCCACGACAGGTGTAGGTGCTTCCGGTTCTAAGTCGACGAGTGCGGGATCGGGGATCAAAGTCACGCAAGCTCAAGCAGAGGCTATCGGTCGTAAGATTTGGCAGAATGAGTGTGGCGGCACGGTGTCGGGGTTGACCTCGTGGAATTCGGGCGAGGATTTTCCATCGCTGGGCATCGGGCATTTTATCTGGTATGTGGCGGGACGACGAGGGCCTTTTGAGGAGAGCTTTCCCCAGTTGATCAGCTATATGAAAAAACGGGGAGTCACCATGCCGGGTTGGTTGGCGGGTCAAAGAGGTAGTCCGTGGAGCTCTCGCTCGGAATTTCAGTCGCAGGTGAATTCGTCGCAGATGAAAGAGTTGCGCACTTTTCTGTCGCAGACGGTGGCGGTGCAGACGGATTTTATTGTATTGAGATTGGAGCGGGCTTTGCCGAAGATGTTGGCGGCGACTTCGGGGGCTGAGCAGAAAAAAAGGCTGCGTGCGTATTTTTATGCGGTGGCGGAATCACCAGCTGGGGTGTATGCGCTGATCGATTATGTGAACTTCAAGGGTGAAGGGGTGAAGAGCGGTGAGAAGTATCAGGGGCAGGGCTGGGGACTGAGGGATGTGTTGCTGGAAATGCGCGGGCAGCCCAGGGGACAAGCGGCAGCGAGTGAGTTCAGCGAGGCGGCGAAGCGGGTGTTGACTCGGCGGGTGCGCAATGCACCGAGTGGGCGTGGGGAGTCGCGCTGGTTGCCGGGGTGGATGAATCGTTGCGAGACGTATAAACGCGGGGTGTGATTGGGGGGGGGGACGCAATGGGATTGCGTGGGAGGCGCGTGGTTCGGGGAAACACGGATTTGCCAATCCATGCTACGGTTGCGAGCTGCAGCGAGAAGTGTCTTGTGGCACGATTGGTGTTGGTATGGTAAAGTGAGTAATAAGTGAAGACGCTAGAGCCAGTTGAAAAGGGAGTTGCTGAGCCTCGTCCTGTGAGTGACGAGGTGTTGCAGCAGGCGCGTGATTTGGTCAAAAAGCATTTTGCTAAGTGTTTTTGGTTTAGGCATCCAGAAGCTAGCCTAATGAGCGGGGAAGATGTTTACTTAGTGGTGCAGCATCTACGTGAGTATGGGGGGCGCAGGGAATGGGCGGAGGCTCAGGAATTATGGAAGGCTTTGCGATCATGCCGTTAACGGATATTCAGAAAAAAATCCTACGAGTGATTTCAAAAAACCGTTCACAGGAAAGTCATTTTGCAGGTGGTCTGATTCTGAATGCGACGGATGAATCGGCGCGTTTTAGTCACGACTTTGATATTTTTCACGAGACAGCGGAGGCTGTGGAGAAAGCCAGTTTGGAAGATGCGGCTTTGCTTCGTTTGGCAGGTTTTGAAGTGTTGCCGACCCAAGAATGGGAAAAGCCAGAAACTTTTCGCAAGGCAAGAATCACCAAGGATGGACAAATCATGGAAATTGATTGGGCTGCGGATTCAGCCTTTCGATTTTTTCCAATTGAACAGGATGCTGAAATGGGTTGGCGTTTGCATCTCTTTGATATGGCTACCAACAAAGCTCTCGCACTGTCGGCGCGATCGGAGACACGCGATTACATTGATATATTGGAGTTGGGAAAAACTTATC
>JAJRVS010000092.1 GCA_024277195.1 Verrucomicrobiota bacterium
AATGACCAAAGTGCCGGTGGCCGATCATGTGACGGCTTATGCCGCACGCTTGATATTGGCTACGCACCCCGATGTGGAAGGCGCGAATGAAGATGTGAAGCGTTATGTCAGTTATGGAGCCAGCCCGAGGGGCTTGCAGGCACTGGTTCGAGGTGCGCGCGTGCATTCGGTATTGGATGGACGCACGACCGTTTCTACTGACGATGTGCGCCGGGTTGCTTCCGGAGCCTTGCGGCACCGGATTATTCTCAACTTTGAAGGCGAGGCCGAAGGCATCGACATCGATCAATTGGTGACCGATTTGTTGGACAAGGTGCCGACCCCTTCCGAAGCTAGTGCCGCTTAGAGCGCAGATTTAAAACTTGAATTTTGAAATCGGGAAAGCCCCATTTAAAGTCTGTGATTAAGCTGCTGCATTGTTTGTGTGTGTTTTTGCTGATGATGTCAGCAAGCTCGGGCTTGTTGGCTCAGGACAAATCGACGGCTTTGCAGGGGGAAGATTTTGACAAACAGTCTTTAGCTCTTCGCACCGCCTTGCATTACGACGCTTCTTTGCAGGCTCCGTTGAAAAGTCTGATACGGCTGTATGAAAAAGCTGGTCGCTTAGAGGATTTGTTAGCTTTGTATCGTGCCCACACCAGTCAGTATGGAGAGGATGCCGGGGCCAAGGTGGTGATGATTCGTTTGCTGAAGGCCTTGGATCGGGCAGAGGCGAGTGAGATGGTGCAGTCGGCGGCGCAACAGCATGTGCAGCATCCGGGCTTGAAATATCTTTTGTATCAGGATTACAAAAAACGTGGTGATGCGCGCGCGTTGAAAACCTTGTCAGCCGCGATTGATTTGCAACAGACGGCGGGCAGTCGGCAAACTTGGATAGAAGAACTGTTGGCTCAAGCGCAGGAGAATGATGAAAGGATTTTGGCTGAACGTCATTTGCGTGATTTGTTGACAGCGGAAGGCCACAGCTCCTCCACGCTTTTGATTCTAGCTAAACAGATGCATCGTTATCATTTTGAAGAATTGTGTTTGCAAGCGCTCAAAAAGGCGCAAGAAAAAAAGCCTGATGCGGAAACCGGCGTGGAGATTGAGCTGTTAGCCGCTCGCGCGGAAGCAGGGCTTGGGCACTTTGATGCGGTGGCTAAGCGCATGGATGTCTTGCTGAAACGCTTGGCTCCTGATTATCACCGCAGACGTGAAATCATGAAGCTGAGAATGAGCTTGGTGAAAAACAATGCTGATCGTGACCAGTTGCTTGAAATAGCTAAGCTGCGGTATGAGAAAAACCCTATGAATGAGAGTGCGGTATTGGACTATGCCGAACTGTTGTCCGCTAATGAAATGCGCCGCCGGGCTGCTGAAGTTCTGGTGAGCGCAGCCAATCGTTTACCTAAGAGCGAGAGCTTGGAAAAAGAGGCGTTGCGACTGCTTGAGCGCCTCGGTGATGAAGCTGGCATGTTGTTGTTTTTGCAAAAACGACTAAAAGGCGAATCCGGCCGTGAAGACCTGCAGTATCGTTTGGTCAAAGCTGAATATCTGGCAGGCAAAATGGTGGAAGCCAGGAAACGTTTGGAAAAAATCATCGCGAAGCTTAACAAGGAAGAGCGTGCCCGACGACTGCTTGATCTGGCGCGTTATTTGCGGAAAAGAAGCCAGGCCTCTGATTCGGCAAAGTTGTTAGAAGAAGTGATGCAGCTAGTGCCTGCACGGCTGGATGTGCAGCGGGAATTACTCGAGACCTTGTTAGCGCTTGAGCAGCGAGGGAAAGCGGAAAAGCTATTGGCGTCGATTTCGATGGTTGATGCGGAGATTGAGAATTTTGTCGACTTGCTTCAATTCATGGTGCAATCCGATTTTCTGATTGAAGCCCGTGACGCCCTGGATGACCGGTTGAAAAGCGAGGGGGATCGCCTGGACTTGAATTTGTTGTTGGTGACGGTATTGGGAAAAACCGGTGACCGAAAAAAAGCACAAGAGGTTTTGATGCAAAGCCGGACTAGCGCAGACACTTCCGCGCGTTATGCTCAATGGCTGCAAACGGGCTTGGATCTTTATGAAATATTGGAGCAAAGTGAGCAGTTTTTTGACGCCGAACAATTCCGTTTTTTGGAAGAGAATAAAAAATGGAGCCCAGAGCGGGTTGATCGTTTTTTGACCTTGTGCGAGTTGGGCGAACAAAAGCGCCTGGGAAGCCGGGTCGCGCAAGCGCTGCGCAACCAACTCGCCGACCCCGCCTTGCCAGGCACGTTGAAGGTGCGCCTGCGTTTGTTATTGGTGAAAGCCTTGGATAAATCTCCGGATAATGCAGGAGAGGTTGAAGAGCAGTTGGAATTGTTAGCTAAGGAAGATGGCAAGCGCGCGGATGATTATCAACTGCGGCGGGCCTTGCTTTATCATTCCAATTCCCGGCCGGATCTGGCCAAGGCTTTGTTGGAGAATCTTGACATGGAAAAAGTGACGGATGAATCGATTCTGCGAGCGGCCTATTTGGTTTTTCTGGAGTATTCACTGGTCTCTCATGCCAGGGTATGCCTTGAAAAGTTAAGTGAGATGGAACCGGACGATTCCGCCATATGGGAGAAACGCCTGAGCCTGTTGGCGGCCTTGGGAGATGAACAGGAGCTGCGGGTGGTTTTGCGCCGCTTGTTTAGCGGAGGAGGGAAGATGATTTTGAAGGCGGATACTTTGCAGGCACTGCGCATTCATTTGCTGGATTCATATTGGCGTTCCATTTCCCAGTTATTGAACGCTGGTGACAAAGAAAGTCTGGGCGAGGTATTGGTGATGCTGGACTCGGTGGAGCAGGATGCGGGTCCAAGCCGGGATCTCTCATGGAGTTTATGGGCGAGGGCTTTTGCCCTGAACCGTCTGCAGCGTGAAACTGCGCGCGATGAAGTGATCAAAGAACTGAAGGCATTTTTAAAAGACCCGAAATCGATGATCGCTTTTCCCGATGGTTTGGTGATGTCCCTTGAAGCTGCTGAAAGTTTGTTAAAAACAGCGCAACCGGAGATTGGTGGGAAATTAGTGGGCAACGAAGTGAGTGAAGGTCCTTTGGGACAGCTTGAAATGAGCTGGGCCTTTGAGGCTGATCCCGGGGCACGGATTTTGCAGATCTCGGCAGCGGGAGAAAAAGCGGTGCTGGTATTGGATGATCAGGGAAGAGTTTACAAAGTCGATGCGCAGAGCGGCAAGTTGCTCTGGAGCGAACAATACCAACTATCCACAGAGAGCACAAAAACCGGGCAGAGAAATTTGCGTACTTCGTCCCTCGGTGGTGGAGGCATCACGATCAGCAACTCTCAATTTCAAGTGCGTCAGCAAGGCGGCAGTATTATGGTGCGACAGCTGAGTGCGCCTTACCGCAGCGCGCAGCTCGGACCAGGCGCGGGCAGTGGGAAGCCTTCTTACATCGCGCCGGGGGTGAAAAAAACTCCCTCTATTCTGGTGGACGCCGCGGATTATTTTTTCTTGTCTGCGGGCAATCAAATCAGGTGTTATCAAAACGAAGAGGGGGCCTTGCTTTGGCAATCCAACTTGAGCGAGCAGCTTCCGCTCAATAGGACAATGGGAAGTTTCTCCATGGCACGTCCTGATCCCGTGTTGTTTCTGGATGGCGATCACCTTCTCTGTTATGCTCCGATGTTGGATGTGGCGAGTTGTTTTGAAAAAAACACCGGCAAGTTGTTATGGAGCAGAAATCTAGGTGGAGGGGAAACTGGCAATGCGTTGCTTTACAGCTTGAATTCCGGAGCGACATTTTCCGCTGGTCGTTTGTTTGTATTTGGTAAGAGTTGCCAAATTTTGGATTCCGCCAATGGCAAAACCCTGTGGTCCTTTGATGACCGGGGAGTGCAACGTTTCCCCCTTAGTCTTGACCGGGTTCGGGAGGATGAAAAACAAAAAAACGCAGCCAAGCCTTCCGCTGTCGATGTTGCGCAAACTCTGCCAATTTCATCACCCTTGAAGGGGGTGGGGTCGATCTTGCAGGCTAAAACGACTTTTCTGGCTCACAGCGATAAAGGAGATGATTTATTGAATCGAATGAGCCAGTTGAAGCCGTTTTTACAAGGCAAAGGCGCATTGGTGGCGGCGGCGGTGCAGTGGAATAGTCTGAGGGGATCGGGCAAGGGGGCTGCGGATGCGCGCTTGAACGGGGATCGGTTGTTGTTGATGGGAGATCAGTCTTTGCAGGATATATCTTTGTCTCTGCCGATAGGAAGCAAACGTTATGTGGTGTCGGGAGTGCTGTTGGGGGTTGCGGGCGACAAGCTTTGGTTTATACACGATGCTGTGTTGAGTCAGTTAAGCTTGAGTGATGGTCAGCAGCGACAGGTGAAGATCAATGAAGCACAAGAAGAGCAAAACACGGTTCATGCGGTGATGTCGGGATCGCGTATTTATGTGTCGCATGGTCAGGGTTTGACGGTGCTGAATGCCTACAGCGGACGAGTGATCAACAGCTCGGCATGGCCAGAGATGATGGCGGATTATTTGGTCAAACAAAGCGCCTATGTCAGCGCAGCGGATGGACAGGGCATGGTGGCATGGCAAGGTTATGTGCGCAGTCTTCCGGGGCGCCCGGCTTATTGTTTTCCACTGCGGGACAAGGTTCATGGAGAGCGTTTGTTAAGCATGGTGAACGACAGCAGTCTTGTGATGTTGCGTTCCCGGCAACCATCGGAAAAGGCCGCAGCAAAAAAATAGAATCATGGCAGAAGACAGCATAAGCAACGAAGAATTGTTCGACGCCGAGTTTCTCGACCGGCTGCGAGCGCTTTTTCTGCGTCTGCGCAAGAGGAAACAACTGCGCAAAAAAGGCATGCAGTCATCGCCCTCGACCGGTTACACCCGGGAGTTCAAGGATTTTCGCCACTACACCCGCGATGATGATTACCGGGCTATTGACTGGCGTTTGTATGCGCGCTTGGACAAGTTGTTCATTCGTCTTTACGAGGAAATTCAAGAGTATCACATCCATGTGATGATCGATACCAGCGCTTCGATGAGTCAGCCGTTTAAGGACAAACAGACCGCAGCTCTGAAGTTGGGGGTGGCTTTGTCCTACTTGGGCTTGGTGGGGCACCACCGGGTGAGTTTATACACCATGGGTGAAAAAGTGCAGCAGGTTTTGCCTCCCTTGAAAGGTCAGGGCAATATTCAGCGCATCATCGATCATTTGGGCAAAACTTCTTTTGGGGGGCAAACTAACCTGGATCGTTGTTTTCATGAGTTCCGTCCGTCGCGACGGAGATATGGTATCATTTTTGTGGTCTCGGACTTTTATGGATCAGGAATAAACGAAGCTCACGAGGCCGTCCGGCATGCGACCACCTGGCCGGGCGAGTTGCATTTCATCCAGTTGTATCATCCGCAGGAGCGCAGCCCTCAATTGGATGGCGAGATTGAATTGATCGATGTCGAAACCGAGGAACATAGAAGATTATGGTTAACCAAACGTGACTTGAAACGCTACGAGGAGACTTTTGATAAGTTCACCCAGGACATCGAGCATTCCTGTCGCTCGCGGCAAATGGACTATCAACAATGGCGAACGGATCTTCCTTTTGAAGATCAGTTTTTGGAACTGCTATCCCGGGGCTCTGCTCTGGCTGGAACATAAAAAGGGTATAGCGGCGTCTTATGCAATTGATTCATCCAGCGTTTTTTTATCTCGGTTTGTTAGCGATCATTCCGATCGTTTTGTATTTTTTCCGCCGTCGATCCAAGACGGTGGCGGTGAGCACTTTGGTGTTTTTTAAAACGCTGGCGCGGGAACATCAGGAGTCGGCGTGGTTGCGGCGGATGAAAAAGCTGTTGTCACTGTTGTTGACCTTGTTGATGCTGACTGCGGCGATTCTGGCTTTGGTGCGGGTGGTGTTTTCACCGCGCGTTGATGATATTCGCAGTGTGGTGATTTTACTTGATCGTTCGGCGTCGATGGCGGCGGTGGATGCAGAGGGGCACAGTCGAATGGATTTGGCAAAAAAAGAGATTCGGGCGCGTTTGGACGGATTGCCTGAAGCGATCGGGGTGTCATTGATCACTTTTGACAGTCGTCCGGAAGTGGTGTTGCCGCGGACTTTGAAGAGGCGCGAACTGATTTCCCGTTTGGATCAAATCATCGTGCGGCCGATTGCCCAGGATTTACCTGCGGCGATGGAGGCCGCGAAAGTCATCGCAAATTTGGAAAAACCGGCGGTGATCTGGCAAGTGTCGGACAGCGCGCCGGTGGTCAGGCTTGAAGAAGATGATTCAAACGAACAAGTGTCGGCGGGGGATGCTGAAGAGGCGGCTGAAAATGACAATCCAGTTACGGTCGAGGGCATGACTTTGCCTGAAGGCGTGTCGTTGGAGTGGGTGAACATGGCCCTGCCCGATGCACTGAATGTGGGTTTCACCGCTTTCCAAGTGCGTCCGATTCCGATGGAGTCGGGCAAGTTCGAGGCTTATGTGAAAATCAGCAGCAACCGCGCCGCTAAAAAACCGCTGAAAACCCAATTGGAAGTTAATTTGGCGGGTATGCCTTTACAGTTACGGGAATTGGAGTTGGAGCCGGGAGCGAGTGAGTCCTTGATTATTCCCATCGAAGGCAGCGAGGATCAGTTGCTGCGTTTGGAATTGCGCACGCAGGGGGATCGTCTGGTCACAGATGACCAGCTGGTGTATCCTCTGCCGAATACGCGCTCCGTGGTGGTGGCATGGATCACTCCTGAGCCGGACCCTTTTACCGAGATTGCCCTGACCGCGATTCAGGAGGAGGGCCAGCTTGATTTGTGGAAAGGCGGGCCGGATGCCTGGCCGTTGAGCGAGGCCGTGGATGTGGTGATTTTTGATTCCTGGCTGCCACAAGAGTGGCCGACGGATTTGCCAGTGATTGTGATGAACCCGCCCGGTAACAGTGGGCCGATCAAGGCCAGGGCGGTGGGAGGAACTGCAGGCATTCCTTATGAAAGCATCCGGGTAGGGAATCAAGAGCACCCGTTGTTGTTCCGCGTCAGCAGCTCGCGTGTGGCTTTGACCCAAACCAGCGTCTTTGATGTCGAGGGAGGATCCTTGCAGCCTTTGTGGTTGGCGGGCAATGAACCGGTTTTATCTGCGGTAGAGGTGCGGGGGCAACGTTTGGTGGTGATGGGTTTTTCGCCAGGGCGATCTGAGCATCTGCCTTTAACGGCGTCATTTCCTTTATTGATGGGCAATGCGATTTTCTGGTGTTCGGAGAAATCCAAGGCGGTGGTGGAACGGGTGCGTGAAAATCATAGCGGTGATTTGATCGAGGTCGACGGGGATGAATTATTGTGGACGGCCTGGAAACAAGGGCAGTGGAAGGAGCGCAAACAAAAGTTAAGTGGATCTTTGCTGGAGCTGGATCAGACCGGAGTGTGGCGGACGACGGGCGGGGAGCGCGGGGTGGTGCATTTGTTGTCACGGGAAGAAACGGACTTAGCGGCTTTGCCGGATGAGGGTAGAGGGATGGAAGCGGGAGAGACGCGCATGGCCGGTAGGTCAAAAGGGCAATGGGGG
>JAJRVS010000093.1 GCA_024277195.1 Verrucomicrobiota bacterium
CAGGTTGATTCGAGTCCCAGCTTGCAACGGACCTGCACGAAAATTCTTTTCATGAGTCGGTGGGCGATAAGTCCAAGGCTGCATGCTTTTCAAATCAACCATTCCAAAGGACTGCCGCAGAGGCAATAGCTCATCCGCTTCAAACACCCGCCCAGTGTAAACACTGGAAAACTGCGCGTCCAACAACCGCGCCTCCCCGGCGCCGCGACTCGAATCGTCATGCCAATCCTTATTAGTCGATATCATCACCCCATCGATGATCTTCGGCTGGGGAGATCTTTTGTAGAGCCCCAGGCTATCATCAAACCACAAGGTTCCCAACGGCGCTTTCACCCGGGCATCGGGACTCTGACTCCAATCCCCGGTGTAATCGCTCGCCCCCGGCAAAGCTCCCTGACGAATAACCTGTCCCAAACCCTGTCCATTATCAGCAAACTGAGCATGAGGCAATTTGGCCGACTTCGCCACTTCCAACAACTTACCCGCCCCCAACAAAGTTCCGCCAAAAGGGCGCAGACTCTGATACCACTTACTCACGGCTTCAGGCTTGAGCGCGGCCGACTGATTGACCACCATCACATCAACCGAATAAGGCGGCAGGTTCATTTCCAAACCCGGCCGATGCCAAACCGTCACCCAGCTTCCATACAATCCCCGGTGATCTAGAAAATTACGCAGTTTTTTCACTCGCCCGGCATCAGACTCAATCACCAGAATACGGAAGTTACTGAACTTCAACAAAGTCTGCAAAACCAGATCATCCGCCGCTCCCACCATGACCATCAAACCTAGTTTTTGTTTGACCGATGCCAGCAAAACCATCGCTTCGGTAGCTGACTTGGTCGGCAAAGAATTCGACGCAGCCCGGTACTTGTTCATTTTATGATCCTTCTTCGCCTGTTCATCCAAATGACCGTAGGCATAGATCCCTCCATCCAAGGTGACCACAAACAACTTCCCTCCGGCTGCCAACATCGTATAAACCTCTTTGTTAAGCTCTGGGAAAGATTTTTTGAAATCCCACTCAACAGTTCCGGTGACGATTTTATCGCGAACCCCTGCATCCCCCTCTTTATAAGGCCCGTATTCGTGACGCGCTTGATTGACCGCATCATCGAACAGCAAACCCCTGCGTTTCTGTTTTTGTTTCTGTTTGGCCGCCGTCGTCGAAGCAAACCACCGACCCGGCTTCCTGCCAGCGCTGGGCAACTTAAACTCTTTCAACTCACCCGTCTTCAAATCAAACGTAGCCGGATAAGCATTACTACTGGGAACCACCAGTTCATCTCCATTCACCAGCAAATACCCCTGCGGAGCCAATCCCCCCAAGGCTTCACTGCCATGCGGTTGCTGTCCATAGATATGCCCCGTGCGATCATTCAGCCAAATCACCTCGCCAGTGACGACATCCAGACAATAAACAAACACCCCCTCAAAAGGCAAAACCCCCGCAGCAAAATAAATACGCCCCTCATGCACCACCGGACCACCGCGTACCGGCCACACCGAGATCAAACGTTGATTGCCGGTCAACTTACGCTCTGAGGGCACCGCGCGGAACTTCCATAACTGCTCCCCTTTCTCCGCTGACAAACTATAGAGATGCCCGTCATCGGAGCCAAAAATAACCTTGCCCTGCCACACCACCGGAGCAAATCGCACCGGCCCTTCGGTAAAAAACTTCCATAACTGCTTGCCGGTGTTCGCATCAAAAGCCGTCACGCTGTCATCCAGATTGGAGCTAATAAACAACCGACCCCCAACCGCCACCGGCTCATACCCCCGGTCGAACTGCAAACGTCCGTCATGATAAGCCGGCTTGTTCAGCGGCAAACGACGTGACCACAACAGGTCCATTTCCCCCTCACCCAAACTCTCACTCGCTACCGCCGTCCGTCCGGAATCGTGACGCCACATCGGCCAATCCTCAGACCGCAAGGAGCTGGAAAAAACCATGCCAGGCAATATCAGCAACAACAATAAACGGGGATTCATCACGCCACACTAGGACAATTCACCCAACTGTCCATAACAAGCTCCTGCTTATCAGTCACCCATTTTCCGCGCCAAGACCACCCCGCGATCTCCAGCGGTATCAAAACTACGTATTTTTTTAAAACCCGCCTCATGCAAAAAATCCGCCATCTCCAAAGTAGAATAACACCTCCCCTGGGTTGAATGAGCCAAAATGCAGGAATACTCAGCCACCGGTAGCGGACCGGTTTTGGCCGAATTAAGAAAAGTCTCATGCACCACCACCAAACCACCCGCAGGCAAACTTTGATGCGAATGCTCGAGCAAAATGCGAATCTCAGGCACATCCCAGTCATGCATCACATTCGAAAACAAATGCACGTCACAATCCTCCGGCCACTGCTTGCGTTCAAACATATCCCCGTTCACCACATCGATCCTCTCGGCCAAATCACACTGCTCGATCTGATCCCTGGCGATCTGATCAATCGGAGCCTGCTCCAGAACCCGCGCTTTTAAGTGCGCATGATTGGCCACCAAAGCACAAGCGTAAATGCCCGATCCCCCGCCCACGTCCAGCACCCGTTTTTGATCCACCAAATACGGCTCCAAAGCATCCGCGAGCTTTTTGCCCAGATACAATCCGCGGCAATTCATCGCTGCGGTGAATGACTGCGCAAAGACCTCGTCATGCATCGCTTCGTGCCAATCGTCCTGCTGATCCTCATAACCACCCCACACCGCAGGTTTGCCCGTTTTTAAAACCTGGATAAAATCCATCACCACCGGACGATCTTTCAACGAGTCGTAATACGGCCCGAGAAACCACGGCGAACTCTTCACCAAATGCTCGTTCGCCGTTTTTGTGTTGCGATAGCCCCCCTCGTCATCACACACCAGATACCCATTGGCTACAAACAGAGTCAGCATCACGTCAGCCAGACGCGGAGCAAAACCAAAATTCTCACAAATCTGTGATAAAGTTCCGCCTTCACCGGTATTGCGGGAGAAAAAATCAAACTCACAAATCGCCGCCGTCAGCAGATCCACCGCATAGATGCCATCACGATAACGCAGGATGGACAGCGGATCAGTCGAGGGAAGAACAGTCAGATCAGCTTGTTTCACAGGTAAAAAAGTTGCTCTGCTCCACCTCACTCAGACCATATCCAGAGTCGTAGCAGGCTGTTCGGTCAAAAAACGCTCAATCCGGTTCTGCTCATCCAACAGAATCACCTTGGGCACAATCGGCTTGGTCGCCAGCTCAAAACCCATGATGATGACCTTCTCTCCCGGATTCACTAAATGCGCCGCCGCCCCGTTGATCTCAATCGCTCCGGACCCCGCCGCCCCTTTGATCACATAAGTTTCCAAGCGAACGCCTGTCGTTTGATTCACGATCAAAACTTTTTCCCCCGGCCACAAGTCGACCGCTTCAAGCAGGGTACTATCAATGGTAACGCTACCGACATAGTCGAGATTCGCCTCTGTGATGGTAGCCAAATGAAGTTTTGATCGCAGTAATGATCTCATCTCAAGTAAATTTATTATTAAACGAGGCTCGCAACCAGCCTATTCTTATTCAACTTAACCTGCCCCATTTCCGCTAGAAGTCAACGATCCGACCAAGCTACCACCAAATTCTCAATCCCCCGCTTTCGTTCACGCGTAGCCATGCTATGATGGTTCCGCCTACTTTGCCCTCTTCTGGTCACAGCGGCTCACTCATTGAAAAAATCATGGCTTACGGATTTGGCTCCAGACTGGTTGATAATATCGAACGCAAATTCGGTCACCTCGCCATCCCCTCTTTGTTGCACTGGCTGGCCGGCTTCCAGTTCCTCGTTTTTGTCTTGGCAAAACTGGATCCCAACTTCATGAGTCTGCTTACCTTTGACCGGGACGCTATCTTAGAAGGGCAGGTTTGGAGATTATTCAGTTATGTGTTTTTTCCAAGAACCACCAGCTTTATCTGGATTCTGTTTGCGGTGATCTTCCTTTGGTTTATCAGCAACGGACTTGAATCTGCCTGGGGTAGCTTCCGAGTCAATCTC
>JAJRVS010000094.1 GCA_024277195.1 Verrucomicrobiota bacterium
AGCATTCATATCAAACTGACCACAATGTTATTCAGTCTGTCATTAAATTACAACCTTTTCCTGTGCCTGTTTATTTCGAAATCAACCACTTGGGCGCGATCTGATCTGGAGCATCGGCAGTCACCATCCAGTGAAGCAAGTGCTCCTTCATTTTCCGTTCGATCTCTGCGTATTCTGCCTGACCAGCTAGATTATTGTATTCGTCCGGATCTTTTTTCAGATCGTACAACTCCGCGTATCCGTCTGGATAATAATTGTATTTCCAACCTTGGGTCCGAACCATTTTGGCATCGGGGTAACGAATGCCTTTGATGCCTTTGCCCTTTTCAAAATAATAATCGAGCCCCCGGGTGATCACTTCAGGAATAATATTTTCACTGTAAACCGCTTCCCTCGGCACATAATCCCGCCCCATGTCAGCGATGAGTGGTGCCAGACTGCGTCCCTGGTTTCCTTTCGGTTCAGCCAGACCTGCCAGCTCGAACAAAGTCGGCAACAAATCGATGGTCTCCACCAATTCACTGTATTGCCCTGATCGAACGTGACCGGGGTATCCTATAATAAAAGGCACCCGCACGGATTCCTCGAAAAAGGCATTCTTCCCCATCATTCCATGTTTGAGCAATTGATCACCATGATCCGAACTGAAAGCGATGATGGTATTATCGGCTTGTCCCGATTCCTCCAAGGTTTTCAAGATCAAACCGATCTCTTTGTCAATCTGACTGATCGCGGCGTAATAACTGCGATAGATCCATTGCAGCTTTTCACGATCCATGTCGTGCATCGGTTTTTTGCCACGCAAGATGAGTTTCTGCAACGGTAACGGCAAGCGCTGAATGTCCTCCAAGGTGGTCAGTTTTGGCAGCGGGATTTCAACGTCATTATACAGCTGGTCATAGGGTGCCGGAATCTCATAAGGCGAGTGAGGTTTCCAAAAAGAGCTGTAGAGAAAAAACGGTTTACCCGCATCTGCCAGTTGCTTGAGATGATGGCGAGTGCGCTGACCGACCCAGGCAGTATCGGTATAGCTTTCTTCGATGATAGAACGAAAAGGGTTCTCCCCTGCTTTGGCATTTTTGACATAAGCGCGGTACGGCCGGTTCTTATTCGGATCATGTTCGTTACGCCATTTTACGTAATCGGAGAATTGATCAAGATAAGGAACAGCGTCGTGAAGTTCGACCACATCAAAACCACTGCTTTTAGCCTCTTCTACGGTAGGAGGAAAAAGGTGCAATTTACCAATCGATGCGGTGGTGTAACCTGCCTGCTTGAGCCGTGCCTGCATCAGCACTTCGCTTTTAGCCAGCGGCGTGTAGTTCACCCGGTTTTTGTGTGAGTGCGCATAACGTCCGGTAAAAAAACTGATTCGCGAAGGCACGCAGACCGGGGACTGGACAAAGGCGTGGGTGAAGTTGGCTGATTGGGTAGCCAGCCGATCCAGATTCGGGGTCTTGATGATTTTATTGCCGTTCGCGCCCAGGCAATCCCAGCGCTGCTGGTCCGTCATAATGAAAAGGATGTTGGGACGAACTGGCGGGGTAGAATCCGCAGCGTTAACGGCAGATTGGGAAATCCCGCAAAGGAAAAAAATGAGTAAGAGAAGATCTGTAATTTTTTTCATCATTGTGGGGTAGTAAAAAATGTGCGTGCGAGTGAAATGAAAGGTATTTGAACCACAAATCAACACTGATGCTCCAACACTAGTCATCCCACAACACTGTATTTTTAATACATCTCCTTAAAAAATGACTTGTATATGTCAGTATGTTGACTTTATTTAAACATACTGACATATATAGTGAATTCAATAAGCTTACCGACCAATGCTCCTTTTGACTACCAACTCCTGATGAACCAGTTGGCGGAGGGCTACAATGCGCCCCGCAACAAGATCCTGAGCATGTGTCGCAGTGGCGAAATTGTCAGGGTGAAAAAGGGGCTCTACGTACCGGCTTACAAAAAAGGTGAAGCCTCCCCCGTTAACCCGAACGTATTAGCTGGCCTTATTTATGGACCATCTTACATCAGTTTGGAAACAGCCCTGTCCCATTATGGCTTGATTAGCGAGCGTGTTGATGAAATCACTTGCGTGACAATAAAGAGATCCAAGACATTTAGCACGCCATTGGGTAGGTTCACTTATACCCCCATCAGCGAACAGGCTTTTCCAATTGGAGTGAAACTGGAGGCAGGCAATGGAGGGTCTTGGTTTCTAGCCGAACCTGAAAAAGCAATTTGTGATCGCCTTGCCCAAGTCAAAAAGTTAAGTGCCATGCGCGACGTTGCTTTATTGTTGCAAAAGGATCTGCGCATCGACATTCATGAGTTGATGAATCTAAGACTGCCTTTGATTCTAAAAATAGCCACTCATTACCGACGCAAAAATGTGAGCGCCTTTGCTCATTGGTTTGAGAAGCAACATAAAAACTATCGCCTCACATAACAAAATTTCATGCCAAGCTCCCCTAATATCAGCGAATAAGCTATGACCTCCCCCCCGTTCATCCACGTCATTTGCCTCTGACTGTCTTGCTACGCTACGGCTGTGGTTTAAATCTTTTTCACCAATTGCCCAATAGTCTGAAAATAATAGTGTTTCCCATTCATGAACCTAGCCTTGCAAAGTCTTATTGACCGCTACCATCCGCAAACTTTGCAGGATTGGGAAAACGCGCTCAAAGAAATCATTCAGGAACTTGCCTTGCTGGGGTTGTGGCGAGCAAAATTTTATCAGCATGCAGCATTTTATGGTGGCACAGCCCTGAGAATTTTTCATGGCCTACCACGTTTTTCGGAAGACCTGGATTTTTCCCTACTACAGCCTGATAAAAGTTTTGATTTGGATCCCTATCTTGAAGCTATTCGAATTGAACTGGCGTCGTTAGGTTTCTCTTTTAAAGTCGAGCAAAAAACCAAACTGATACAAACGGCTATCAACTCTGCTTTCATCAAAGGCGAAACCCGGGTGAACCTCTTGAGTATAGGGGCTCCGGAGGATCTGAGCAGATTTCTGCCCAAGCCTCAAAAAATAAAAATAAAACTGGAAGTCGACACCACCCCTCCCCCCGGAGCTGATTATGAAGTGGAAACCCAACTCATTCCCATCCCCTACCAGGTGAAGCTTTTTACCCTTCCTTGTTTATTCGCCGGCAAACTCCACGCCTTGCTTTGCCGTAACTGGAAAAGCCGGGTCAAGGGCAGGGATTACTACGACTTCATCTGGTATCTCGGTCGAGAGGTTCCTTGTCATTTGAGCCATTTGCAGCAGCGAATGGAACAAAGCGGACATTGGCAGGCTTCAGCCAAAATGAATTTGACGGATCTGAATAAATTGTTAATCGCCCGTTTTGAGCAAGTTGACGTTGAACAAGCGAAGTCCGACGTGCGCCCTTTCATTAAAAATGACGATGAACTGGCACTGTGGAGTCGTAAGTTTTTTGTCTCTTTGATTGAGCGGGTCAGGGTAGTCTAAGGACGGAATTTGAATCGCGAATCAACGCCAATAACCGCGAATGGGAGAAAATGATTTGGATTGAGTAGATTGGCCAATCAGGGCGTCTTGAATGGTTTAATTAAAGTGATGCGTCGGAGTGTTATCTTTAATGTAATTCCCTTCATATCCGCGGGCATTAGTAGTTCAGCCTTTTTAAGGCTTGATCACTCTATTCCCTCCCAATGCTGTCCTGATATTCAAGCGCATATTTTTTCAAGCGTTCGAGAATTTGCGGGCTTTTGCTGACGAGGTTGCTCGTCTCGCCAATGTCCTCCTTAAGGTTGGCGAGGAAGAACTTCTTATCCTCTGCGGTCAGTTCCGGCGTTCCCTCTGGACGGACGCTTTCGCGCACGTTAGCATAAAGTTTCCAGTCTCCCTCGCGAACTACCCACTGCGCTTTTGCCGGATTATCTCCGAGCTGCCAGTAAAAACGTTTATGTGGTGAGGGTGCTTTGGAGCTCTCTATCACCGTTATTATAGACTTGCCATCAAGGTGGCGATCTGGTTTCGTTTTCGAGCCGGTGATCGCAGCAATGGTCGGGAACCAGTCACAACCGGTGACCAGCTGATCGCGAACTTCACCCTGAGGCAGTGTGCCGGGCAGCGATACCACCGAAGGAACTCGCAGTCCGCCTTCAAACAGACTGGCCTTGTGTCAACGATAAGGCCCGGCGCTTCCGCCGCCGCCAAAGGTGCGCTCTTCTACCGAATGGCCGTGATCCGATTGAAAGATGATCAGAGTATTGTCACGCAAGCCTTGTTTTTCCAGATGATCAAGAAGCT
>JAJRVS010000095.1 GCA_024277195.1 Verrucomicrobiota bacterium
AGGCTTTGATAAAAAGGAATCGTCCAGGTCTGCGAATGCAGGATCAAAGCAGGCATAGCTCGTCGGCAAGCCTCTTGCTCTAATTGCTCCACCAGTGCCGCTCCCACTCCGCAGCGTCGCCAATTTTTCACCACCGCCACTCGACCCAGACGTCCCTCCGGCATCAAACGAGCCGTCCCGATCGCTCTCTCGTCTTCATCTTCTGCCAAAAAATGCAGGCAGCGGACATCCCACTCGTCCTGCTCCATTTCTTCCGGCACCTGCTGTTCCTTCACGAACACCTCGAACCTCACCGCCAGCAACTTCTGCCTAGCCTCGCCCCAATCCACTTGCCTGATAAAAAACCTTTTCATTATTCTCCGGATTTGATTATAACCCAAATTTCAATCCATGTTAAGCATAGACGATATTATTCAATTAGAGCAACAAGCCACTCAAGAACTCGAGCTGCTGCAAGCGGACGTGGCCTCATCCGGGGATGAAGTGGCCGCCATTTCACCTGATAAAGCCATCGGTCGCCTATCGCGTCTCGATGCGATGCAAATGCAGCAAGTCGCCAAAGCAGCGCAACGCCGCCGCCAAGATCGCATCACCGCCTTGCAAAACGCACTCGACCGCATCGATGCCGGACGTTACGGCCAATGCGAACTATGCCAGAACTGGATAGGCCTGGATCGGCTGCAAGCCCAACCCGAAGCCACTCGTTGCAGTGATTGTGCTGGCTAATCCACTCTCCCGCCTATATTAATCACCTGCCGCCGCTGTGACGATCAAGCCAATTACCACATCATGAACTCCGAAAGCAACCCTTACGCAGAACTTATTCGACAAACCCGACTGCTCAGCCAAGCCTCGCGCAAAGATCTCTCTGATGCAGTCAACAACGCCCGGTCCACCGTAGGGCGCCAAGTCGATCATCTGGTTCAGGCCAACTACTTGGTCGAACTAGGCCCCGAAGCAATGAGCTCAGCAGGACGCCCGCGTATCCTACTGGAACTCAACGCCGAAGCCGGCTGTTTTTTCGGCATCGATTTCGAAGCCCGCTCGCTGTTCGGAGTCGCCGTGGATTTCGCCCAGAATACCATCGCCCGCCACACCATTACCCACCAACGTCCGCCTTCGGCCGAACAATTGATCCACTCCATCAAACTGCTGCTCAAGCACCTGCAGGACGAAGTTGGCGACCGCCCCCCACTGGCGATCGGACTCGGCGTTCCCGGACATGTCGCCCCTGACAAAGGGCTCGCTTTACACTACGAACATATCGCAGGTTGGGACAACATTCCGCTCGCAGAAGAGATCAGCACTAGCTTCAAAGTGCCTGTTTTTTTGGATAACAATACCCGCACCATGATCCTCGCCGAACGCTGGTTTGGCTCAGCCGCCGGTTGTGAAAATTTAATCTGCCTCAATGTGCGCACCGGACTTTCTGTGGCCGCTATTTCTGACGGCAAACTGTTACGCGGCTCGCATAACCTCGCCGGAGAAATTCGCGGTTGGCCTGCACCGCGCGGTCACGACCCCGAGGCCAATCAATCGCTCGAACAAGTAGGTTCCCTGTCCGCCATCCTCGAACCCTATATTGGCGAAGGCAATGACCTCACCGCAGCCTGGAGCCGATTCCGCGACCAACTGAAATTCGCCGACCCGCAGGCACTCGCTAAACTCGCCGACATCGCTTGTGTCCACGGCAATACCGTGGCTAGCCTGGCTCAACTGCTCAACCCGGAAAAAGTCATCCTCACCGGCCCGCTCAGCGAAATCGGTGATAGCTACCTCGACCTGGTCAACCAAGCCGCCCAAGCGGCATTAAAAGATATTCCCCTCACGTCCCCTCCCATCCAACTCTCCAATTTGGGGCTCTATTCCGGTGCCATCGGCGCTTCCGCCCTTGCCCTACAGCATTGGGTTCCCAATATTCAGCAGTAATTTCGCCGCTCGATTTCCCCTCACTCAGCCATTTGATATTAATTTCGTTTGAAATTAATATCAAATGGCTTTACTTTTTTATGTTATTAAAATAAACATCTTGAGTGCCATGAAAAATCCCCCCGCAAACATAACTCCCTCGAACCGAGTTGATCCCACGTCCAGTCGCCGCCTTTTCCTCAAAAGCACCGCTGCGGCCAGCACTCTGGCGCTACTTCCCCAAGCGGTGCATGCGGCTACAAATGATACCATCAAACTCGGCATCGTCGGCTGTGGAGGACGCGGCACCGGAGCCGCCGCCCAGGCAATGAACGCAGACGATGGAGTGAAACTTGTCGCTGTTTGTGACGTCGGCCTTGACATGGCTCAGCAAAAAGTCGAGCTGCTGAAAAAACAAACCCCCAATCAAGTCGATGTCCCTGCCGAACAGATCTTTTCCGGGTTCGAGGATTACAAAAACGTCATCTCCAGCTGTGATGTGGTCATCCTCGCCACTTCGCCCGGATTCCGCCCCTTGCACTTCGAAGAAGCGGTCAAACAAGGCAAACACGTCTTCATGGAAAAACCCGTGGCCACCGACGTGCGCGGCATCAAACGAGTGCTCGAATCCGCCCGCATCGCCAAGGAAAAAAATCTCAAAGTCGGGGTCGGACTGCAACGCCGCCATCAACCCACTTATCAGGATTACATCAAACGCATTCAGGACGGCGCACTCGGCGACATCGTTTATATGCGCGCCTTCTGGGACGGCGCTGCACGGGCAGGCAAAGAGAAACGCCCCGACGAAACCGAGCTGCAATACCAAATCCGCAACTGGTACTATTTCACCTGGCTCTCAGGTGACCATAATGTTGAACAACACGTGCACAACCTCGACGTTTGCAACTGGGCCAAAGGCAATGTACACCCAGTCCGAGCCCAGGGTATGGGTGGACGCCAAGTGCGTAACAAAAAAATCAACGGCCAGATTTTTGACCATCATTTCATCGAATACGAATACGCCGACGGCACCCGCATGTTCTCCCAATCACGTCAGATCCCCCGCTGCTGGAAGTCAGTCAGCGAATCGATCACCGGCACTCTCGGCGAAGCGCATTTCGAACGCGGGCGTTTTTCTATCAGTGGCCCCAAAGCCACCGCCAAAAGGCTGCGCAAAGGCGAAGACGGCCACCAACTAGAGCACTACCCGCTATTCGAAGCCATTCGAAAAAACCTACCCTACAACGAAGCTGAACACGGCGCCAACGCCACCATGACCGCCATTCTCGGGCGCATGTCCAACTATTCCGGCCAGGCAGTCACCTGGGATGAAGCAATGGCCTCCAATCTCACCCTGGTGCCCGACGACCTCACCAGTTTCGACTCCACCGCTCCGGTGCAACCCGATGCCGAAGGTTGGTATCCGGTCGCCGTACCCGGTCAAAGCAATCCCTATCACCGCTGGTATTGAAAAAAAACTCGACCAAGCGCCGACGAAACCTACATTCATAACTCTTCAGCCTTCAGCCTTCAGCCTAAACACCTACAGCCTTCCCCACTATGAGCAAACTCGACAACAAACCCTGGTATGATGGAATCACTCGCTATCAATGGCTCGTCCTGATCGTCGCCTGTCTCGGCTGGATCTTTGATGTGTTTGAAGGGCAAGTCTTTGTCGCCTCGATGCAAGACGCTATGCCCGATTTACTAGGAACCGCTCCGGATGACCCGAAGGTCAGCGGATGGAACAACTGGGCCTTTGGTTCCTTCATGCTTGGCGGTGCGGTGGGAGGCATCTTCTTCGGCATGATGAGTGACCGAGTCGGCCGCACCAAAACCATGATGATCACCATCCTGTTTTACTCGGCCTTCACCTGCGTCACCGCCTTTGCTCAACAACCTTGGCACATGGTGATATTACGATTTTTTGTCGCCATGGGAGTCGGCGGAGAATGGGCCGTGGCTTCAGCCATGGTTGCAGAAGTCATGCCCAAACGCGCACGCGCGATCACCAGTTCCATCTTTCATGCCTCTAGCGTTTTTGGAACGCTACTGGCAGTTGCCGCCATCTCTTTACTGATCGGCAACGAAGAGTTAAACGCCAGCCTCGCCGAAAAAGGCATCGACGGATGGCGGATCGGGTTTGCCGTCGGAGCACTACCCGCCCTGCTCATTCTCTGGATCCGCTGGAAACTGAAAGAACCTGACTCGTGGAAAGCAGCACGCGAAAGAGCCAAAAACGACCCTTCGCAAAAACAAGGACGACTGGGCGAGCTGTTCGTCAAACCCCAACTGCGTAGCACCCTTATCGGCGTCACACTGGCTACGGTTGGGCTGGTAACTTTTTGGGGTATCCATATTTATGGAAAAAACGCCTTAATGCGTAACACCCAGGCCGAAGTTTTGCGGATAGAAAATATCCCCACGGATGCTGCCAAAGCGGTGAAAGCCGTGGCCTATGAGAAACACAAATCAAAGATCAAAACATCGGAAATGCTCAGCATGACCTTTAATACCATCGGTGGCGGACTCGGACTCATACTATTTGGAGCTATTTCGAACCGCCTGGGAAGAAAGGGGGCCTTCATCATGTACCATGCCGTCGCTTTTGTGATGGTTATCATATTATTCAAGATACTTATACCCAATCCTGAAACCTCTAATCTAACCTATATGTTATTCCTACCCATATTCGGCTTTTTTACCTTAGGCATGCATGCAGGTTATGCGGTTTATTTCCCTGAACTCTATCCAACCCGCTTACGCGGAACCGGCGCAGGATTCTGTTTCAATATGGGACGCTTGGGCACCGCAGCGGCATTTTTCTTTTTTGGCAGTCTGGCAACCCCATTGCTGCCCGAACAACAAGCCCTCTTGCTCTCACCTCTCTACATTGTTGGTTTAGTCGTAGTGCTTTTTGGCAAAGAAACGCGCGGAGAAGAATTGCCTGATTGATCCACCGTCACCGCTAGATTACTCTTCTCAGTGCCTCCAGAAATCACCGCCCTCATCCTCGTTGCCCTGTTCATGGCGGGCGCGGCATTTGTCCAGTCGGTCAGCGGCTTCGGCATGGCCATCGTCGCGGTGGCCACCCTGCCGCTGGTGATGGATCTCAAGGACGCCATTGCCCTGATCGCGGTTTTCAATCTTTTTGTCAGCACACTCACCCTGTTCTGGAACCGCAGCGGGTTTTGCTGGAAAGATGCCCGCCCACTGGTGATCGGCATGATCATCGGCATCCCTCTTGGTTACCACTTCCTGCAAAACACCAACTCCACCCTGCTCATCCGGGTACTCGGAGCCGTACTGATTCTGATCGCCATCAGCGATACCCTGTTGGCGCGCAAGTCCCAGTTCTCACTGCCCACCTGGTCCGCCTGGCCACTAGCGATGTTTGGCGGAGTCATCGGCGGCGCGTTTAATGTCGGTGGCCCGCCCATCGTTGCTTACACCTACTCCCAGCGGTGGAGCAAAACCCAGGTTGTTGCCACCCTGCAGACCGTTTTTCTCATCGCCGGTTTTTTCCGCAACGGCCTGATGATCAGTCACGACCTCGCCACCAGCGGCCGCAACGATTGGTCTTGGAGTCTGGCCACCAATCTGCTCGCCTCCATCCCACTCGCCATCCTTGCCATCTGGCTAGGAAAAAGGTGCCTCGACCGGATCCCGCAAAACACCCTGCGCGCCACCGTCTTCACTTTCATTTTCCTGATGGGGGTAAAATATTTGTTTTTCCCCTGAATCAACGATCCAAGCCCATCCAGGGAAATCATTTGTGAACAAGCGACTACTGATAAACATTGGCGCATCCCGAATCTATATTATGAAAACCCCACACTTGATTTTACTCGCCACCCTCACCCTGATCGCTCCGCAACTGAACGCAGACGAGAACGAGAGCAAAGCCTACCAAGGCAAAGTTCACTCGATCCCGGGCTTGATCGAAGCCGAGCATTGGGACGAAGGCCAAACCGGCGTCGCTTACCACGATGTCGATGAGAAAAATCGCGGCGAGAATTATCGTGAAAAAACCCAGGTTGACATAGAAAAACGCCCAGATGCCTCCAATGGCCATGGTATCGGTTGGACCAAAAAAGGCGAATGGTTGGTCTACACCGTCGAGGTAAAAAAAAGTGGCACTTACCACATTGAGATTCCCGTCGCCTCAAAAAAAACCGGCGGTATTTTTCATATTGAAATGAATGGCAAAGACGTCACCGGCCCGATCAAAGTGCCCGATACCGGTAGCTGGCAAACTTTAAAAACCATCGTCCACAAAAACGTCAAACTGACAAAAGGCAAACAGCAGATGAAAGTCCTCATGGACAGCGAAGGTGAATCAAAAAGCATCGCTGACATCGATTATTATAAATTCATCACAAGCGACAAATAATTACACCGGCCTGCTTTCTCCCCCCTTGTTATTAAATTCACCCATGAATCCCGACGCACCCACCACCTCTCCAATCGGCTCCGGCTTCAAATGGGCCTTTCTCGGCGTCATCCTCAGCCTGGTAGGCGCCGGCATTGCCGAAAGCATGGGCCTCCGGAGCTTCCAGTCCGCCGCCCTGCTTTACGCCCCCGGCGGTTTCATCGGCGGTTTCCTGATCGGCTGGAAAAAATCCAAAAAAACCGAGGAGGAATAATTTCCCTCAATAGCCTTACGAATTATCAACCATTCAGAGCTCAAATATAGCTTATACGCATTAAATTAGCCTTGACTAATACTTTTAGATGGAGCTACTTCAGCAGCATGAATTACTGCTGCTGCATAACCATCTCCACCTTAAATCTTTTTCTCATCACTTTTGCGCCTCACTCCACACAGGCAGGCGAATCTACCACAAAACCTAACGAGCAGCGCGGCACCTTGCTCAATTGGGCTTCCACAGGCACCGGCGGCCCTGATCTCAACGCCCCACTGATCACAGATCGTCCCGATTTCACCGAGGCTTCTGTCACTGTCGGCAGAGGAATCACCCAGATTGAACTCGGTTACACCTACATTGACAGCGGTGACAACGATCTGCACTCACTCGGAGAAGTCCTGCTGCGTTACGGCATTCTCGCCGACTGGCTAGAGCTGCGCCTAGGATTCCTACCTATCGTTGAAAATGGCAAAAGCGGATTTTCCGACCTCTACCTCGGTTTCAAAATCGCCCTCACCCCCCAGCAAGGGCTGCTGCCCGAAATGGCCATCATTGCCCAAAGTTTTGCCCCCACCGGCAGCCAGAATTTCCGCTCCAACGACTGGCAACCCGGTCTCAACTGGATCTACGCCTGGCAGATCAATCACTTCATCTCCACTGCAGGTTCCACCCAGATCAATCGCCGTTTTGACAACGTAGCCAATAACTTTTCCGAACTCGCCCAATCCTGGACCGTGAGCTTCTCACTTACAGAAAAAGTTGGTTTTTATAGCGAATGGTTTGCCCTCATCCCACTCAGTGACAGCGACTCACAAAACCAACACTACCTCAACGGTGGCTTCACCTACCTCATCAATAAAAACCTCCAGGCCGACATCCGGGCCGGTTGGGGGCTCAATGAAAACGCACAAAACTTTTTTGCAGGCGCCGGCCTTTCAATCAGATTTCAATAAATGCCTATCAGGAGGCAAAGGCTTCGGTCCAAATTCGGGCAAGCCTAGTGTTTTGCGGATGAACTCTCGACCATTCTCTGGCCATGATTCCACGCGCAACTGCAAATAACCAACGTAGCCACAAAACATGGAGGTATCCGACACATAATTAAATGTCGGATTCTTTTCCATTAATTTTATCCCCCCAGTCAGATTGGCCGAGACTTGTCAGAAAAAATGAATCGCTGCCAAAAAACAAAAGATTTGTAGCAACTGTCCAACTAGGCAGAATAAAAAATGCGCAATAAATCAGATTTTGCAGTGTCTTTTTCATTTGGGTAACATTTAGAGACCGGTGATTCCTAGACAGAATTCCTGTCACTTTTGAATAGAATTATGATGCAAGTGCAGTCAGAAAACAAGAGGACTAATGACGAGGAAGGAATCACCTGCTCTACCTTGTTGTGCTAAGTTCGCTGCCGCCCGTACGCCGGATGGCGTTTCTCATGCTTCACCACGGCGATCCGTATGGCACCATCATCCAATATCCGAAAGTAAATGATATAGGGGAAACGCTTCATCAACACCCGACGAATATCCCCTACCACAATCATCCAACGTTCCGGCATAGCTGCAACGGCTAAAACCTGACGCTCAAACTCGTCTACAAAATCTCGGCCCAATCCCAATAACCTCTCATCATAGTAATCTCGAGCCTCTTCGAGTTCAGCCCCAAGCGCTGGGTGATATTCGATCTTCATCGACGCAAACGCCTCATCAGATCTGAGTGAGACAATGATTCAACGTCTCCGGACTCGATCTCAGAATCCCTCTTAATCGCAAGGGAAATGGCTTCCTCATCGCTAAGCTCGATGGCAAGTTCGAACGGATCTTCGATACTCTCCCATAGAGAAGCCGCAAGCAACGCCCGTTCTTTCACTGGTAGCTTCAGTGCTTCTGGTGCAATTTGATCAATGCTCATCATGACAATATACGCGATCTTGCCTTCTGGGAAAGCTTTGATTCATTTGCAAAACGTTTCGAGACAACTGGTTTCCAGAACGTCGAACACAGGCAACCCGCTACTGGCAGCGAGCTTTTGGGTTCAAGTTTAGGGTTAAAGTTATCACTTGGATTTCGACTGAAGGCTAGCAGATGGTTGCCCTGCTGCTTTTTGTTCGGATTTTTGTTTGCTGCGCGCCGCCTTTACGAGCACCTCGAACTGAGCACGCATCTCTTCGACCTTTCCAATTGAGAAGTAAGCATCGTATTCAAATGTCAGATCCGGGCGAAAGCCGAACGTAGTAATGGGCGCCAGATATGAACAATCCGAGTCTGCGCCTCCGCGAAATCGGTAACATGTGATTTGACGCGCTGATGGCACACAAACGCCGACTCCCTCGCCCTCTTCATTCACGAATGCAGCCCAGTGCTCGGGGATATCGAAATATTCATTCTTTTGTCCAGGGTGTTTGTTCGCGAGCGGGCCCCCTGTCCACGGAGACTTGCCTTGGTACAATACGAGATTCGAAAGGGAGGGATCGAAAAAGACCGCTGGGATTTCCTGGTGACGTGGAGCATGTGATTCTTTTCCCTTATAGGACATTCGAAATCTCACGTGGACAAGGTCTCTCTTCAATTCAATCCACTGCTCCAATTCGAAATCGACCAACTTCTCGCCCGTCGCCCAATGCAGAGGAATTGACTTCGAGTAAAGCCGCGCATCCTCAACCTTCGTCTCCAATAGTTGGGGAATAGCCCCCTTGTAATCCCCGCCCTGCACGGGGTTCAAGCACCAGGGCTTGTCAACCCACTTAGAGTCGTCGGCATCGCCATAGAAAGACTGCTGAATCAGTCGCCCTCGATCATAGTGATTCAGGAGATTTCGCTTCGATCCAGATCGAGAAAGATAGCCTATGCCCGCTCCGGCGCTCTTGATAACGCCGAGACGAAATGTCCCGTTGTCCAGATAGATCCAATCCGCGCTTTCAACTCCAGGAGCCTTCTCAACGCCCAGAGTTTTGTGTGCAGTGCTCGCAACGACAACGGCAATCGCAACGACAATCGCAATCTGCAATACTCTGATTCGTATCATCGTGTGGATTTTTGAACGCACATTTTCATAGCCGAACGTCGAGCACAGGCAACCCGCTATTGGCAGCGAGCTTTCGTATTCAAGTTGAGGGTTAAATTTTTCAATTAGATTTCTACTGGAGGCGAGTAGCGGGTTGCTCTGCTGCGTTTTGTTCAGTCCTTTGTTAGTCTAAAAAGCAAATGGGGCCTCTACCTTGACGCCCGTATGCCTAAAATCTCTTTCGTTTCTAGTCGCAATCACAAGTGAGTGCCGAAGGGCGGTCGCTGCAATTTGGCTGTCCAGGCTTGGAAGACGGACGCCTTCTGTTTCACACTTAGCCTGCAACTGTCCCCAAACGGTAGCCACCGAGGTGTTGTAATTCAAAACACGCCCCTTCATCCGTGCAGTCAATGTTGAGAGCCATACCTGAAACGCTCTTTTACGTCTTCCCTCAGCTAGACGATCAATTCCGTATTTCAATTCTCCAACCGTCACGGTAGAGATGTAGAGAGAAGACTCGTGCTGTCTCATCCACGTGATAACGCAAGGGGCTGGCACCGCCTTCAATGTCTCGCTCCAAACATTGGTATCAACTAGATACGAGGTCATATCAGTCTTCGATCAAGGGGATATCTGGCGTGTCACTGTAACGATCAGGGATATTGAGTTCTCCGGGAGCACTGAGCAGGAGATCGACTAACCCTGAATTCGGAGGACTAGAGACTCGCTTTAGGAGAATGGTGTCGCCATCCTCAATAAAAATTTCAAAATCGTCCCCCGGGCGAAGTTTGAGGCGCTCCCTCACAGATGCGGGTAGAACTAATTGGCCCTTTTGGGATAATACAGTAGTCACGAGGTAAGAATATCTTACCTCGTGATGCGGATCAAGATTTCTTTTTTTTGACGAACGTCGAGCACAGGCAATCCGCTACTGATAGCGAGCGTTAGAGATTAGCTCTATAGTTAAATATTTATTTAAATTTTGACTGGAGTCGAGTAGCGGGTTGTTCTGCTTGTAAATCATTGGCTATCTAGCTTTCGCATCTTACTCAATTTCAACTATTCGCTGCACTTGAAGCCGCACATGCAGATGATGCAGCTGCCGCGGCGGCGGCGGCTTGTTGCGCATTAATAATATTTTGCATATTTATTAGCGCTTTTGTTCCAGTGATTATTTCATGATTCTTGTCAAGCTGCACAAGCTCCAAAAAAGCAATGCCTGATGCCAGATTGAATGTGATGCTTTTATCTGGTTTGGGCCGGAGCCGCTTCATTCTTTCTCTATGTTTAAGAACTAAGTCGACTATGGACTCTGCTGAATGCTCTAAAAAACTAAGTATCGCAAGTTCATCGTAATCAGATTGCCAAATAGATACTCCTTTTCGCCTAAATACCGTTGATAGTCTATGATACCTGGAAGCGGCTTCGTCCGGATTAAGATTCGACAGATAGAGAAGATTTGCAGCTGTCTGCAAGGGGTCGCCAGAACTAAAGGATTTCTTGAGCAACGTTTGGTATATTTTTTCGACAGTATTACATATTTTATATGGACTTTCATTTAAGCCAGTTAATACCGCACATGCAGGGAAATCATCAGGGCCAGTTAACCACCAGTGATGCTTTTTCATTTGTTCATATATTTCTTTAAATCTAATTATAGTATCCCATTTAACCGGCTTTTGACTTTCATTTATCCTCAATAGAAGAATCGCCATAGTTTCATATATTCCTCCACGCCTGAGATTTGCTTCACGAAACATATCGTTCACCCTTTTTACTTCATTAATGAAGTCGGCAGCGGAATCTCCGTTAAGTACCAATATCCCACTTACGATAAACCTTAATGGTGAACGTAATTCTCCGAACCAACCGGATAACTCTTTTATTTCATCGCCGGTAACACGTATTTTTTTGGACACCTCAGAAGCATCCCCTTTGCAACTGATTGCAGTAATGGCAGCAAACCTAAGAGATGATGCGTCACCAAAGAACCCTTTCGCTTTGTTTAACTCTTCGTATATTTTTATAAAACGAGGTAAGGGATCACCGGGCAGTTTCATGTCAGCTTGCATTACAGTTATATATGCTGCTAGACGGGGGGAAGACAATTACAAACTGAAACGATTTTTGTAAGGCAACGTCAAAGACCTGGAACCCGCTACAGGGAGCGCGCAACGACGACGAAGTTAATGGTTAAAGAAATCATAAATCTTGACTATGATGCGGTAGCGGGTTGCTCAGCGCCGCCTTATTCTCTCTTTAGCGGTTAAATCTCCGCATGCCCAAAGACGGCTTTTGTTTATCGTGCCGGAGAACCCAGACGCGAACTCCATTGCCTCGAACGTCATAGAGAAAATGATACGGGAAACGATATAAATTGCATCGGCGTAGACCGCTTGCATCAAAATGAAAAAAATGCGGAGTCTCTACAGCTTTCCTAATACCACTCATGAACTCCTCGTAAAAATCGTCACCCAATTCATCAGAAATAGAAAAATATTTCTCTAGAACTTTGTTGAGATCCGCTTGAACCTGCCTGTGAAACCTAGCTTCCACTGCGCTTAATACCGCTCACAAATTCGTCAAAAGAGAGCAATATATTTGAATCCTTTTCAGCTTCGCTGATACGTTCAGCTACTTCCTCATCACTGACCCAATGATGGGGGCTTTCAAGGCTATGAAGAAGTCGCGAAGCTAACGAGGCTCTCTGTTCTTCGGGAAGCTTGGATGCTTCCGTTACTATTTCCTCAAGATGCATGTTTATAGGATACTGTAACGCAACTTATTTGCGAGCTAATTTTTGGAGGGACGTTTGAGTCAACCGAACGCCTGACCGAGGGCGAGCTTTGACTTCTGAATTGATGGTTGAATTGTCATGAATTTTTAACTCGCGGCGGGTCAGGCGTTAGGATCGACATTTTGTTCTCCGCTATCTGTCAGATCGGGAATTGGTGGGCGTGCAAGCCAAGTCCTATCACGAAGCTGAAATGCTCGGCCTCTCAAATGATCTTCATCCACGTTTTCAAGCAGCCATATCAATCGATCGATGATCGCCTGTCGATTGGGCTTTTTGAGTGCGATCACTATAATGCCAGCATGATCTGGAAACTCATGGCGAAGAGTGTGGAAAAAATCACGATCTGTTGTTAAAAACACAGCATCGATTCGGTGAGCTTCGACAAGCAATGCCTCGTCGGGATTCCCTTCAAATTCAGTGCCTCTCGGGTCAAAATACTGGTGACCCAAACTGTCTAAAACGACAGTGGCCGCTTTCGGGAAATTCTCGTCGAAAAAGAATTTCATCCGACCAGCTCATAGGTGGCTTCCTGATAATCTGTCAGTGCGCTTGCAAACTCAAGAGCAGCGTCAATGTCTTCACGAGAAATATTTGGGTAATCCTCCAATACCATTTCTACCGAATCCCCACCCGCCAACGCTCCGAGGATCGTCGAAACCAAAACACGGGTTTTCTTAATTACCGGCTTTCCGTGACATATCGAAGCAGAAGTGGTGATTCGGTCGTTCATGTAATGAATATCGTCGATAGAAACGCTGAGTCAATATTTCCGATTTCTCTGGAGAACGTCGAGCACAGGCAACCCGCTACTGGCAGCGAGCATTCGTATGCAGGTTAAGGGTTAAAATTTTCATTTAGGTTTCGACTGTGGAGCGGTAGCGGGTTGCTCTGCTGCGTTTTGTTCGGTTTTTTTCGAGGGGTCAGA
>JAJRVS010000096.1 GCA_024277195.1 Verrucomicrobiota bacterium
GGGAAGTTCAAGCTCATTGCCCATGAGAAGGTGCCAGACTTGCACCGCCATTTTCCGGGCAATGCCTGCTATGGCCATATTCCGGATGCCTTTGCGCGCAAAAAGTTTCCAACCCCATTGCTGTAAAGGGGTGGAACGTGACCCGTGGCGTAGAACCGCTTGTGCTCCCTGAATCAAGAGACTGCGTAGATCACGCCGGCCGCGTGAACCGATGCCCAGGCCGATAGACGTATTTCTATCACCTAGTGGATCGTTGCAGAGAATGGAAAGGAGCAGTGATTGAAAGGTTTTGAGATGCTGGGCGTCACAACCAAATATGAACACAGCTATGAACCTTACTGAAAGACCTCCGCGTAGTCCTCGAACCCGCCTCGGCGGATATGTTTTGTTGCCACGAATATTGGATAAATGCCGGGCGGAGCTTGTCGGTAATAATGGCGCTTATAATTATAACTGCCCTTTGGATCAGCGCTTTTTTAATTTCACTGGGATTGATTCTGCAGCACTCAAAGCTGAAGTTTCCAAGGGGCTTGGGGATGGCGAAATTTTAAAATGGATTGAAGCGAATGCTCCGAATCAACACAGCGATTGGGAGATTGGCCAGTGGTCGGCTTTTCGCGAAATGGCGGCTCCCGCTGACAATGAGAGTCGGGCGTTTGTCAGTGAGATTCTCAGTGAAGCGGGAGCTGCGATGCGTGAAGATATCGCCACTTGGTTTGAAATGCTCGATGTCGATGATTTTGCGAGCTACGGCGGCAAGGTCTGACGGGGGAAGGGTGAGGCAATTAGGTTTTTGATTTGAGATTGAGGGGTTTTTGACTTTGAGTGTGGGTCGAACCTCATTCAACTTATGTCTATTCTTCGCTTCATCTTATTTTTCACAGGTGTTATCACTTTTTCCAGCTATGCCGCTGATCCTCTATATGACATCGAGCTGACGGTGGCGCGGCAGGGCTTTGATAAAAAAATGTGCTGGGTGCATGCCCGAGCGGGTGCGATTCCGGGCAAGGATGGAGGGCGGCCTACGGCGGTGATGACCTTGCAGAAGTTGATGCTATCCGGCTCGGATATTTTTTATGCGCTCAATGAAATGCGCTCGACGGACGGCGGGGTGACTTGGACGGAGCCAAAGGAGCACGCATCCTTTGCTCGCCAGCCTTTTAAGTATGACGGCAAGGATGATCTCGAGATGACGGTATGTGATTTCACTCCTGCCTGGCATAAAAAAACCGGCAAATTATTGGGGACGGGGCACACGGCGATGTATGAGAAAAATAAAATCATGCACGTGCGGCCTAGAATGACTCCTTATTCTGTTTACGATCCAGAAAAGAAATCGTGGTCAAAATGGAAAACGATTGTGATGCCGAAGGATGCAAAATTCAGCAATTCAGGTGCGGGAAGTGTGCAGCGTTATGATCTGGCCAATGGTGATATTTTGCTTCCCATTTATTTCAAGGAGATCGGAACAAAACGCTATTCTGTCACCGTTCTTCGCTGTTCCTTTGATGGCTCGGAACTCAAGTATGTAGAACATGGGAGCGAGCTGACCGTTCCCATCGGTCGTGGTTTGTATGAACCCTCTGTCACCCATTTTGATGGGCGTTATTATCTGACCCTGAGAAATGATGAAAGCGGTTATGTGGCAGTGAGTGATGACGGTTTGAATTACTCCTCACCAAAAAAGTGGGCGTTTGATGACGGAAAGTCTTTGGGGAACTATAATACGCAGCAGCATTGGGTGTCACACAGTGATGCTTTGTTTCTCGTTTATACGCGCAAGGGAGCCGATAACGATCACGTGTTCAGGCATCGTGCACCTATCTTCATCGCGCGTGTCGACCCTGAAAAGCTTCAGGTGATCAGGGCGAGTGAGCAGATTCTGGTTCCTGAAAAAGGAGCGAGGTTAGGAAATTTTTCGGTCACGCAATTCAGTAAAAATGAAACCTGGGTGACGGTGACCGAATGGATGCAGACGATTGGGCCGAAATACAACGATCCTGAAAAATTGATGAAGATGGGTGCTGACAACCGGGTGTGGGTGGCCAAGGTGAAATGGAAAAATCCGAATGGGGAGTTTGATTGATTTCTGTTGAGCTTTTTTTGCTGAACATCTGCGAGTTAATGGAATGGATAGGGGAACGAGCAGAGTATTAGTGTCCATCAGAGCAAATCAGTGGTTAAAATATTTTCGAACCACTGATGAGCACTGATTTTTGTTTACTCAGCTGTGGGGGATTTCAAAGGCGGGCGATAAATACGAAGAGCTCTGATCGGAAGTTGCCTTTTCGATAGCGGAGTGAGTGTTAAAGTGTGTTCACCATTCGTCATTCCTTGCGCGAGCACAGTAGAAAATTCATTGGTGGGGTGAGTCTCGATGGGGGATTGCCAGGTGTCGGTGAAGAGTGGTCGAGTTTCCCACGTGACTTGGTAATCTTCTGGCAGGTTTTTTTTACCGTAACGAAGAGACCAGTTCACCATCCACATTTTGGGTTCGATTACCACGCGGCCGGAATTGGAAACAAAACGCTTTTTGTGATCACCTTGACCGTCGAGGCCGGTTTTTGATCCGCTGACTTCATAACGCAGGATGTCTTTCTCTAGGTCACATTCGATAATGCGAGCGGTCCAGGATTCCACCTGTAAAGGAGACTGGTGGTCGAGGCGATTGAACGCCGGGCGTCCTGCAGCGGGGGTGGGGCTGGGACGGGTGTGGTAATAAAGCTCGGGAAATTTCGAGGGGGCTATGCCGTCCAGCAGCACGGTGGCTTTTGCCGGGGTGGTGGAGGCTGCAATAACATCGATCCGGTTGCCGTTGAATGCCAGAGTCAAGGAGCCGTCGTGCTGGTGTTTGATCCGAGGATCATTGAGTGGGATGTCGGTGACTAGGTTTTTCCATTGATCGTTTGGGAATGATGGATCATAGCGCAGATGCGGTTTGACCAGTTCGGCGATGAGAAAATTTCCCAGTTCATTCGGGTGCACGGTGTCGCGCAGGGTGTCTTTGACTACCAGCTTGTTTTTTTTCAGGTAGGTTTGCATCCCGTTGCGTACGTCGGCCACCTCGCAGTTAAGCTCTTTGCCGAGACGTTTGTAGAGAGCAGAGATCGCCTGGTCTTCGGCGTCTTTGGCAAGCACAGCGGGGTGTTGGGGATCGCCATTGGGCGGCACCGATTTCGGCCAGCGTAGGTTGCTGGTCCAGAGCAAGATTTCAGCGGTGGTGCGTTCGCGAATGCGGCGGATGATTTTTTCCTGATGACCACTTTCGACTCCTGCCCAGACGTGGAAAATCACTAGATCCGGGTAGAAGGGGTAGAGGTCAAATTCGGCGGTATTGATCAATACCGGGCCACCGTAACCACCGATGGCGCGATTTTCTATTTCGAGATTGGCGTGGGGAAAGCGTTTGCGCAGGTCGTCGGCGACGTCCTTCCACCATGGATTGCGGGTGACGGATTGCCCGTAGAAAAGGATGCGCACATGATTGCTTTTTTGAGCGGTGCTCGTTGCCAGCAGGGTCATGGTGCGTTGGATTTTTGCTCCGAAGGTGGACTGCTCACTTGAGGGTTCCGGTTTGGGGAAGGGGGCGTTTTTTTGAGCGTTCAAGTTGAGCGTGAAAAATACGCTTGTCAGAAAAATGAGTAAAGATTTCATGTTAACGGGGGGAGGGAAGTGGTGGAGTCCAGCTACGAGGAGGGTTGATTCAAAGAACGGTCAAGCTCATCAAAGCGGAACAGGCAGCAACCGAGATCGAGGGTGTTTTTGTTGCGTCTGAGGTGCTGTTGCAGATCTGCGGCGATACTGTAGAGGCGTTGCTGGCCTCTTTTTTCGCAGTCCACCAGAGTGGCGTCTTTGAGTACTCGCAGGTGTTTGGAGACATTGTAGGTGGTTAACTCCAACGCCTGGGCTAGTTCGGTAACGCTGCGTTCCTGCTCCAGAAGTAAATGCAGAATGCGCAGGCGGTTCTCTTCGCCGAGGGCGCGCAATGCGGTGATGCAGTCGAAATTTTTCACTGGGCGCAATCTAAGCCCGGCATTCTGTTGATGCAAGATAGATGGAGAAAAGGAAGTTGAAAATATTTGTAAGGTAATAGTTTGCGGTGACGACTGGAGCTTGATGATTAAATAGTCGCTTCAATACGCAAATAAGCATAATTTCTACAACCTTATAAAATGATGAACTGCAAAACTTGGATTTCTCGGTGGCCGGTGGGCTTGGTGGTAATGTTCGTAGCTGTGACTGGCGTGCGTGGGGATATTTTGAAAATCAATGGTTCGACTACGGTGAATCCTCCGGCAGCGGAGGCTGCGGAGATTTTGCGCGAGGAAAAAGGGATGACGATACAGGTGGATACGCAGGGCGGGAGTTCGGGCGGGATCTCGATGTTGGGTGATGGTTTGGTGCAGCTCGGTATGGCATCCAAGCCAGTTAGTGACGAATCGCGGGCGAGGTACCCAGCGGTGCAGTTCAAGCAGATTCATGTGGGGGAGGATGCGGTGGCTTTGGTGGTATCGCGGGATGTGTGGGAGGCTGGGGTGGAGTCGATCAGTAGAGAGCAGATGCAGGGCATTTACGAAGGACGGATCAAAAACTGGAAACAGCTTGGTGGGCCGGACAAGCGCATTGCTTTTTTTAATAAGGAGCCGGGAAGGGGGACTTGGGAGGTTTTTGCTAAATGGTTGTATGGCAGTTCAAAAAAAGCTCCACAGGCCAGTTTTCCAGAAGTGGGTGGCAATGAAGAGGCGCGCAATAAAGTGGCTTCGACCCGTGGAGCGATTTCCCAATTGTCTTCGTCATGGGCGGATGGCAAACGGGTGTTTGCCCTGTCGATCAAATTAGCTGACGGCAGGCTGATTTTGCCGAGTAATAAGAACATCGCTTCTCATCAATATCCGATGAGCCGCCCTTTGTTTTTATTGAGTAACGGTGAGCCGAAAGGCGAGGTAAAAACCTTTGTCGATTTTTTATTGAGCGAACGCGGGCAGGCGTTGGTGCGCAAACACGGTTATCTCTCGCTCGATCAATTGCAGTGATCGATCCCTTCTCCCCAACATGCGGCAAAGCGCTCCCAGCTTAATATCCTTGCAGCGGAGGAAAACATCCAAGTGGTCGTGGACGCGCTTGATGAGTTTTTTTTTCACCGCCTTGGCAGCATTTTTTTTGCTGCTCATGCTGTTTTTGTTTGTCTGGCAAAGCCTGCCGGTTTGGCGTCAATCCGGGCTGGCTTATGTGACAGGGGAAAGTTGGTATTTTCGCCAACAGGAGTTTGGCGCTTTGGCAATGATCTATGGCACGCTGGTGGTTTCATTGCTGGCCTTGCTGCTGGCCGCGCCTGTGGGGATCGGAGCGGCTTTGTTCACTGCGGAAATATTACCCCGACGCTGGCGTTTGCCGGTGAAAGCGGCGGTGGAGCTGCTCGCCGGGGTGCCCTCGGTGGTGTATGGTTTGCTGGGGATTTTGTTTTTACGTAACTGGGTGTATGACGGTTTGCAGTATTTGGATTTGCTCAGTGGCGATACCTTGCTGACGGCGGGCATTTTGCTTGCGCTGATGATTTTGCCCACTGTGATGACCTTGAGCGATGATGCGCTGCGCACGGTTCCTGCAGCACAGGGGCGGGCCGCTCGTGGTCTGGGCTTGACCCGCGCGGAAACCGCAATCTGGGTGAGCCTTGCCCAATCATGGCGGGGTATGGTATCGGCATTGTTATTAGCCTTGGGACGGGTGTTGGGAGAAACCATTGCGGTGTTTTTAGTGGTCGGGCGGCGTGATAATGCTTTGCCGGAGAGTTGGCTCTCACTGCGTCCACTGGTCGAGGCGGGGCAGACTCTGACCAGCAAGTTAGGTGGATCGGAAATTAATATCGCTTACGGAGACCCTTTGCACTGGGCGGCGATGGTAGGTCTGGCGTTGTTGTTATTGATCGTGGTCGCCGGGATCACTTGGCTGGGTAATATTTTGATGCGAAGAAAGGAGGGCGAAAGTTATGCGTCGTTGCATTGATCGTCTGTTTGTTCTGGCCACAGCTGCCTGTCTGCTTTTTGCCTTGGGAGTGATAAGCTTTATTGTGGGTGTTATTGTCTGGCGTGGTTTTGGTGCGCTGTCGTGGCAGTTTCTGACGGATCAAATCAGGTCGGCAGGAGCGGCGGGCGGCATTTTTTATAATATCGTGGGTACACTCATTTTATTGGCAACGGCTTTGATCGTATGTGTGCCCCTGGCGACCGGTTTGGCTTTGATGCATGGGGTGTATTTAAAAAAACAGCGCAGCAGAGAGCGCTTGTGGTTGTTTCTTTCTGTTCTTAACGGGGTGCCGTCGATTTTATTCGGCCTGTTTGGGTTGATGGTTTTTGTTAAGTTTTTTGCTTGGGGAAAATCATGGCTGGCGGGTGGAGTTTTGCTGGGACTGATGATTTTGCCTACAGTGGCAGTGGCTCTGCTTGAGCGGATCAAAACGCTACCAAGGCCGTATATTGAAGCCGCAGCGGGATTGGGCTTGAGCGATAGCCAAAGGGTGTGGTCGGTGGTTTTGCCTCAATCTGTGGGCGGGTTGGTGACGGGACTGTTGTTGGGCTTGGCCCGAGCGGCAGGTGAGACCGCCCCGATCATGTTCACTGCGACCATTTTTGCCGGAGCAAATATTCCGACGGGGATAAAAGAGAGTCCGGTATTGTCTTTGCCTTATCATATTTTTGTTCTTGCTCAAGATTCGTTTGATCCGGCGGCGGCAGAAAATCTGTGGGGTTCGGCTTTGGTTTTATTAGGCTTGGTCTTGTTGTTGAGCTTGCTGGCATTGCCCGCACGATTGAATTTTCATGAGGAGGCAGAGAAATGATTGAAACAAAAAGCAAGGGGCAGAGTGACCCTAGTGAAACCAGAACGTGCATTCTTGAGACGCGTCAACTCAAGGTGTATGCGGGCAAACAAGTCTTGTTGCAGGGAATTGATCTAGGTATTTCCGAGGGCGAGGTTTTTGGTCTTATCGGGCCTTCCGGCGCGGGAAAAAGCACTTTGCTGCGTTGTCTCAATCGCTTGATAGATTTGGATCAGGGCTTGCGGGTGGAGGGAGCCGTTTTATTTCACGGTCAATCGGTTCGTGGACGGGCAATGGATGTGGATGAGCTGCGGGTGAGGGTGGGAATGTTGTTCCAGCAGCCAGTGGTATTCCCACTGAGCATTTTAAAAAATGTTATTTTTGGTGTTCGTCATCAGCGTAAAATTGCCCGTAGAGATCGCTTGCTTGTAGCTGAAAAAGCTTTGCGGGAAGCGGCTTTGTGGCAGGAGGTCAAGGATCGCCTGCAAACTCCGGCGCTAAAACTTTCTGTGGGGCAGCAGCAGCGTCTTTGTCTTGCCCGCACATTGGCTATGGAGCCAGAGATTATTTTGATGGATGAACCGACCAGCGCCCTGGATCCCAAATCAACGCAAGCGATCGACGATTTGATCATGGAGCTTAAAAAAAAGCGCACGATTGTTCTTGTCACCCACCATTTGAATCAGGCTCGTCGTCTTTGTGACCGGGTGGCTTTTATTAGTGCCAAAAGTGGTGAGGGAGGTCGCATTGCTTGCATGGGAGAGACGGAGACGGTGATGTCACGCACGGATCTGGCTGAGTTGAGTGATTTCGTCGGCTGTGAGCAGGGGGTCACCTGCTGTGAATCGTGAGCCGAAATTCTGCAGTTTTGTTGTAGCTAGATTTTTCACATGCTCGAGCGGCGGGCGTTTTGGAAGGCTGCGGGGGTTTCACCATATTCCTCACGGAATACTGTGGTGAAATATTGCACGGTGCGGAATCCACAATGCTGGGAAATGCTTTTGATAGGCAAATTGCCAGCGGTAAGCATTTTTTTCGCTTGCCCCAGTTGTGTGCGCCTGATCTCGCTGTGAATACTGCGCCCGGTGTGTTTCTGGAAACGGGTTTCGAGCGAGGTGCGGGAGATCATCACTGCATCGATGACATCGCGGACCTGGATGGAATCACAAGCGCGTTTGCGGATGATCTGCAGCGCCAGGGTGACGGCGTCATCATCAAAGGCTAGAGTATCAGTGGAACCCCGCTCGACCACGCCAACGGGTTCGATGGTGCGTTCGAAGGCTTTAAAGCGTTTGCTGGACATCAGTTTGTCGAGATTGGCAGCAGCTTCATAACCGAGATGTTTGGCTCCTTGTTCGATGCTGCTGAGAGGAGGCTGGGTGAGCTCGCAGATGAGTTCATCGTTGTCCACTCCGATGACGGCGACTTCATCAGGAACGCTCAGTCCGACATTGCGGCAAGCCTCTAAAACATGACGGGCACGAGCATCGTTACAGGCCATGATGCCGATAGGTTTTTGGACTTTTTGCAGCCAGCTGCCGAGGTGATCCTGGAGTTTTCGCCATTGGCGGGTGGTGGTGAAACGCCCGTTGTAAATCTCGCAGGGATAGGATCGCGAGCTTAGGTATTGAGTGAATGAGTTTTCGCGTTCTTTTGACCACCCATTGAGCGGGGTTTTGGGCATGCCGCAGTAGGCAAAATTGCGGAAACCTCGATCGATCAATAGGGTGGCTGCCAGTTGTGATATCTTTTGATTATCGGTGCGCAGGTAGCAGATATCCATGCCGGGGTGATATTGGCCATAACCACCTCCCAGGCCAACTACGGGTACGTCGAGGTTGCGCACGGCGTTGAAGACCCGTTGGTCATCAAAATTGGCGATCACACCGTCACCGGTCCAAGAGCGAAAGTCGGGCAGCTTGTCGAGCGGTTCTTCTTCGACGTAGAGGCTCCAATTGCCTACTTGCTGCACATACTCGGCTAGGCCGGAGATGACTTTGCGGTCGTAGGGTTTGGTGGCATCTACGATGACGGCTACATGTCGTTCTTTGGGCATGCCTTTTTATAAAGCCTTTACAGTATATTGTAAAGGCGAGCTGTGGGTATCCTATTGAGGAAAAACAAAGAGTTGCTCAGCGGATCAAGTTTTTGAGCGCGGTAAGATTTTCTGTTTCATTGAAGAGGGCTGCTACTTTCACTTCAAACCCTTTGATGACCTTACTTTGTAAGTTGCCTGAAGATGATTTCAGCTTGAGTTGGTAATTTCCATTTTTCAGGATGTATTGCTCAATGACAGAGTCTTCTGCATTAACGATCCAGTATTCTCCTACGCCGTTGGCGGCAAAATCTTCAAATTTCACGCCCCGGTCGCGTTCTTCGGTAGAAGATGAGAGCACTTCGACGACTAGATCGGGCACGGGGAACTTCATGGTATCCGCTGTGAGTTTGGCAGTTTTTTCGATGCCGAAAAAAACGACATCGGGTTCGTAATCGTTGCGAGGGAAAACGCAAAGGCACTTTTCGACTTTGACGGTGCCTAGTTTCTGGATGCTGACATGGGTATCAACAAGTTTGAGGATAAATTTGGTTACGTCCAAATGCTGGTTTCGTGCTGGGGAATGGAGAATAACTTCTCCATCGATGAATTCTATTTTTTGCTCAGGCGTCATCTGCTGATAGAACTTTCTCCGGCGTAGCTTTTCTTCCTCCATCTGCTGCTGAAGCAGATTCACCACCTCGGGCAGGCGAGGTGAATGTTTTAAGGGCTCGATGAGTGTTTCCAGAGTGGTCATACCAATGAAAAGATATCATTACGACTTGATTGTTGCAAGGTGAAGCCGCTATTTCTTGGGTGGTTGAGTATAAATACTGAAAGGCTGATGAAAAAACTGATTTTATGGATAGTGCTATTTGTCTTTGCCTTGGTCAAGGGGGCTGTGGGAAGTGATTTTGATCGGGGTGGTATCAGTGTTGATTTTCTTGCCTCGCAGAAAAACCGATCGGCTGCGGTGAGTAAGCAGGTTTTGTTTCGTGAAGATTGCAAAAAGATCGATGTCAAAACGGATATGCCTCTAGGATGGAGGCGAGGCTTCAATCTTTTTTCTGTTCATCCAGAGGAAAGGGAAGTGCTAAAAACACACATTGCGCCTTTGACGAGTCAGAAGATTTCCGTTGAAGAGGGGAAGTCATTTTTCACCCTAGGCACAGAGGCGAAAGCTCAAACGGTTCGAGCACAATACAGCAAGGAGACGTCAACGTTCAAACCTGATTTTTGTGGGAGTATTCAGCGCTGGGTATTTTTACCTGAGCCCTATCAAGAGCGTAAGTTGCGCATTCGTTTCAGGTATAGGGGGAAGGTCGCCGAAGGGGTTAAAGGGGAGAATCGTTTGCTGATACAGAGCATGGTCACGGATCGCAAAAAGTCGCCGTCGGGTGGTAAACAAGTGGGTTACAAGCAGGCTTGGTTTCCCCGTATGAATGGTCATTGGCAGCAAGGGGAGATGTTTGTCTTGTGTTCTGCTGAGGCTAAAAGTGTGTCCTTTTATCTGAAAAATTACGGGTGTTTGACAGTGGATATTGAGGGCATCGTGGTCGATGAAGTGGAGCAGGAGGAAACGGGCTTGAGCACTTATTTGACCCCGCAGTATTTTGCCGACCATGTGTATTTCATGGCGCAGGGAGAACCTTCTGTTTTGAAGTTCACTCAGCTCAATGAAGCTAACGTTGAAATTAATAAGCCGGTATTGGTATTAGAGTTGCCTCCGGGGATAGAAGTGGTTGATGCCCGGATTCAACTTACTTTGGTGGAGAAAAAAACGATCAATTCAAAAAACGGTGAGCGTTTGCAGTATTGTTACGCTTTGAATGGGCTGAAAAAGTATATTTTGCGTGATAAGCTCAATCATTATACTGCCAGTTATTTGATGTTGAGCTCTTCATTGCCCGCTAGTGAGACGCTGCACTCGGCGAGTTATTGGATAGAGGATGAGGGTTATCGAAGCAAGGCTAAGCGCTTCGATTTTAAAATCATCAAGTCCGAGCAAGCTACTGCTCCGGTGAAGTTTTTGAGTGGTGCGGTGCTTGGTCGTGATTATGATTTCAAAGTTCCTGAAAATCAGCAAAAACTGGTCGATTTTTATGTGAGCAAGGGGTTCAATGCGATTCATATCGGCGGTGCTGTGAGTGGCTTGATGTCTCGATTAGGAGACAAGGGAGTCAAGCGTTTTGCGCAACCCTATTGGTTGGTTAACGGCTATCGACTCGGTCAGGGAGACAAACCTGATAAGGTGAAATTTCAGCTGGTTGATGGTGAGTATGATGCGCAGGCGATCTGTCCTGTGGCGGTCTATCGCCCGAACGAATATTTTCGTGAGCAGATAGAGGCACCGTTGAGAAAGCTGTTGGTTACAGATCGTGTGGCGGACGGTATTATGCCCAATTGGGAGCCTTATATGTATAAATTTAAAGGTTGTTTTTGCTCTTTATGTAAGCAGGAATTTATTTTGCATAGTAAATTGCCTGCCAAACAAATAGAGAGTGAGTGGCCTAATGAAATCGTTGGGAAATATCGGGGTGCGTGGATCAAGTTTCGTGCTTGGCAACACGGGCGTATGATGCACACTCTGGAGCAAACCGTGCAGCGAGTCGGCAAGGAGGCTGGGCTCGATGCCCATTTTATACCAGAGATAGCTACTTTGTCTTTGACCGAAGAGGGGCGCAGCCATTTTGAACAAGTGGATCCGCTTGAGTATATTGATAGTTTGAAAATGATCGAACCGTGGGGGCCGTATGTCGATAACTACTCATACCCGGGCAACTATTATTACCAAACCGGCGCGCATTTGATCATGGACGTCAAAACTCGTGAAGTGGTGGATTTCATAGAGCGGCATATTCCTGATGCGAAAAAGAGACCGCAGCTGATAGGTTTCCCTCATGCTTCTCAAGGGAGCTTCGGTATGGCGGAACCAGAGGGGATTGCTTTTGATACGCTGTGTTTATACATCAATGGCTGGCAGGGTTCTTTTGCTTATCATTTTCCAGACGGTTTTGATGCGCGGTATTGGAATGCGTTGGCAATGGCTAACCGCGCGATCAGTCGGTTTGAAGATCTGGTAGAAAAAGGGGAAAGGCAAGTCAGTCACTCATTAGAAATAGTAAGTCCACTTCCTAAGTTAGAATCTGCTGGTGGACGTTATTATCAAGTGGATCCCGAATCAGCGTTGATTTTTAGCCGTGAATTTTCCAATGAGCAGCAAAGGCTGGTGGTATTAGGAAATGCTTGGAAATATGGTGATACTTTTGTTCGCCTGAGTTTCAACGGGCTACCTGCTGGCAAAAGTTTTGTGTTACGTGAACCTCTTTCGGGGCGTTGTTTTGCTAATAAAAAAGGAGCGCTGGGGCTTTCCGCAGCGGAGCTGAAGAAGGGGATGTTACTGCATGTAGGGGCGTTGCGTTTTGGGTTTTTCCTGCTCGAACCGTATCAAGAAGGTGGCGATCATGGTCGCGTGATTGATCCTTCAGAAATGAAGTCGATGTTGTCTACCTTTCGCCCAGCGATTCTGAAAGCGATAGAGTTTGAAAAATCCCATCAGGGCGGAGATGAATAAAAAACTCACACTGATGAGCTCCAGGCTTGCGCTTAGGTCCGAATTTTGGGTCTGCGTTATTTTATAAAAGAATTATGAGATATTGAAATTCAAAGCTGTCACAGTATTTTCACTATGACAAAAAAATCTCTCTACTGTTTGCTGACATTGTTGATGACTGGGTTGTTTCCAGTTTTGGGTTTAGCCGAAGAAAAGTCTAAGCCTGATGAGGGCTGGCAGACTTTATTTAATGGCACGGATCTGAAAGACTGGGATATTGTTCTTGGTCAGCGTGGACCCACTCGGGTGAATGAGGATCCTGACAAGATTTTTCAGGTGCATGACGGCATGGTGCATACCTACAAGGATACGGTGGAGAAAAGCTCGGTTCAGTATGGTTATTTTTTGACTAAGAAAAAGTATTCGCATTACCATCTTCGTTTTGAGTTCAAGTGGGGTAAGAAGAAGTTTGAGCCACGTTATAAAGCGCGTCGTGATGCTGGGGTTCTCTATCATGTGGTGGGTGAAAAGAAGGTCTGGCCGAGGAGTCTAGAGCTGCAAGTTGAAGAAAAGGGCATGGGTGATTTTCTGACGGTGTATGGAGCGCAAGCCAAGAGCACGGTGGGCCCTGAATCGATCGACAAACCCAAAAAGGGCAATGCTCGATTTAGATTACCAAGTGAGGGAGGTGTTCCTTTTGTATCGGGTGGGCCAGGGGTTTATTGGGTCTATCGATATCCAGAAGCAGCGAAAGAAGGTTGGAATACCTTTGAGCTGATCGTGCGGGGATCGGAAAGCGCGGAGCACAGGGTGAATGGCACGCTAGTGAACCGGGTGACGGATCTGAAACAATTGGGCAAGGATGGGAAAAGCTGGATTCCATTGACGGAGGGCAAGATTCTTTTCCAGGCCGAAGCAGCGGAAGCGTTTTATCGCAATATTGAAATCAAGGAGTTGGAGGTTGAAAAAAAGGAGAAGGCAACAGGGAAATAGGCGCAAGAATAAAGGTGGGAGAATAACTTATCTTTCAAAATACACAGAAATAGTAAATCATGCTGAAAAGTTACCATTCCATTAGGCTGTTTTTATTGCTAAGTTGTTTGCTAGCAGCGTCGCTCGTCACCTCGGTGTCGGCTCAAGAGGCTTCCACGCTGCAGGTGGGAGTGGCTAAAGTTGATGTGACACCGGTTAAGTTCCCCTCTATCTGTGGAGGGACGATGGTTGAGACGTGGTATGACAAAGTAAGCGATCCTCTTTCGGCTCGCTGTTTTGTTTTTGCCGATAAGAATTTCACCATCGCGATGGCGATTGTGGATTCAAATATGATTCCCCGTTCTGTCTGCGACCAGGCAAAAAAGCTGGCACATGAGAAAACCGGAATTTCGGTGGATCGCATCCTCATATCAGCGACTCATACGCATGCTGCGCCGAGTGTGATGAATTTCGCTTTGGGGCTTAGAGCAGATGAGGATTACGCTAAAATGTTAGTGGAAAAAATCGCAGAGGGAATCGCCAAAGCCTATGTTGCGATGAAGCCCGCCAAGGCGGGTTGGACGGCTTTCGAGGCGCCGGCTTACACCAGTCATCGAAGGTGGGTTCGCGAGTCGAAAAAATACCAAACCGATCCCTTCGGAGAAATCACAGCCCGAGCGAATCTGGGCGGAGGAGAACATCGTTCGGGTCCGGTGGATGA
>JAJRVS010000097.1 GCA_024277195.1 Verrucomicrobiota bacterium
TCGCTGGACTTGCCCGCATCCCGGAAAAATCCGTCGATCTGGTGGTCACCTCCCCTCCCTACAATCTCGGCATCAAATACTCCAAATACGAAGACCAGCGCACCCCCGAGGAATACCTCGCCTGGTCCTGTGAATGGGCCGGGGCGGTGAAACGTGTGCTCAAGGATAACGGAGCTCTTTTTCTCAATGTCGCCGGGTCCCCCAAGCAGCCCTACATGCCCCATGAACTGATTTTACGCCTACGCGATATTTTTATTTTACAAAACACCCTGCACTGGATCAAATCGATCTCGGTGAAAACGCCCGATGTGCCCCACCTGTCCGCCGGTCATTTCAAACCGATCAACTCCAAGCGCTACATCACCGACTGCCACGAGTATCTTTTTCATCTCACCAAAAACGGCGACAACCCGCTCGACCGACTCGCCGTCGGCGTACCCTACACCTACAAAAGCAACATCGCCCGCTGGGGACACACCGAAGGCAAAGACAAACGCTGTCGCGGCAACAACTGGTTTGTGCCTTACAAAACCATCAAAAGCCGCAAAGGCGAGCGCCCCCACCCCGCCACCTTCCCCGTCGAACTAGCAGAAAAGTGCATCAAGCTGCACGGCACTCCTCCCGAACAATGCACCATGCTCGACCCCTTCCTCGGCATCGGCCACAGCGCCGAGGCCGCCCAATTGCAGCAAGTCGATCACTTCATCGGCTTCGAAATCGACGAACAATACCTCGCCGTCGCCTGCGAACGACTAGGAACCGCTGCGATCAAGCCGACAAGCGACTAGGCGTAATAACGGTCAAAAACCCCTCCTCAAGCTGCCCTCTTTTCACGCAACTTCAAATCCCGCCCCATTCAACGCTTCCCGTAACCAGTTGATTGAATCCGCCAGCATAGGCCCACCCCGCCCCTCGCATTCCATACTAAAAACTCCCTCGAAACCCTTGGCGTGTAGCAATTTCAGGCACTCTTTGATATTCTGCGCATTGACACCATCACCTGCGGCACAATGACTGATGGCAATTCCAGTCTGTCCACCACGAGCCGCATCGGCCAGAGTTTTATCAACATCTTTAATATGACAGTGATTGATTTTCTCAACAAAACGCTGAGTGAAAGCTACCGGATCCTGCCCGGCGATAAAACTATTACCGGTATCCAAGTTGAGCCGTAACCAAGGCGTGTCCCCACAGAAATTGAGCATCTCACCAAGTCGGTCAGGATTGGTAGTAAAATAACCATGAACCTCAATATTGACGACGACCCCGTGAGCAGCAGCCACTTCTATAATCTGTTCATAACAACGCTTCATCAAGTCCATCGCTTCAGAATCACTGAGCCCTTCAGGCTTGTGCAGCCCGTCGGTGGTGGCCACTCGGGGACAACCGGCCAGAGACGCCCAAGCGATCGATTTTAAAACGTATGGCACACCGATTGTAGCCCCGTCTTTTCCAGAAAGCGGGTAGGCGGCATCGATCTGTGAGAACTTCACCCCATAACCCTCCATTTTTTTTCTCAACAGAACTGGATCTTCCAGTAACGATATGTGAGGGAAATATCCCAAGCCATGAATCCAACAAGCACCTTCGATCACCCCAGGTTCAATGTAGTGGACATCATGCTCCTGTGCCCACCGGAGGCATTGCTCAAAGGATTTGTGGCTTGAATTAAAAGCATCTGTATGGAAACCAATTCCGACTGTATTTTTCATATTATAGTTGTTAGCATATTATCTTCTCACCGATCATAGCAAGTCGCCGCGAACCGGTCTGCGCCAAAAACTACCACAAGGCAGACCTGCGCATTTTTCAGTTGTGCTCCAGATGCTCCATCTCTGCGAGAATGAGGACTTTGCTTTTTTGCCATCCTACTTCAGCGTTGAACGGGTTCACCAGAAAAGCCTGCAAATCGATCACCTCCTGAGCACTGAGACCAAGAGCCGCAGCCGAGGGCATCAGGGAGTCCTTTAATCTTTCCATTTTCTTGATGTTTTTTTTGTCGATGACCACTTGGATCCCCCCCGCCGTTTGCATGACCAATGGATCCCCGGACGCCTTGATGAATCCGGATACAGTCGAGCCGTCTTTTTTGTAAACCGTCACCCCTTCAAAACCAAGCGCAATGCCGGCCGAGGGGTGGACAATAGCCTCAACGAGATTGCGACGATCTAGGATCTTCGCCGCAGCAGTGAGATCGGGACCAAAATCCAAACCCTTACCATCGATCTGGTGACAAGCGAAGCAGGATGCCTTACCTAGGAACAGCTTCTTGCCATTAGCTGCACTCCCTTTCAAATCGAGAATTTTTTCGACAGACGGCAACTGGGATTTATTATCAGTTTTAATGACGATTTTCTCAGTTTTTTTCGAACCAAGTTTCTCGGCAATTTTGTAAGTTCGCCACACCCCCGCGTTGCGATTTTTTATCCAAAAATTTGCCTCAGCATGCAAATCCACCCGACCCTCGAGGGCAATTTTCAGCATCGCTTCGGCAGCTTCTTTCTGAGGAATGAAGGCCAACGTCTCCATCGCCCGTTGCCGTTGTCTCTGATTCAGCTTGTCATTCAAGGCGCGTCGAAGCAAGTCCGGCACCGATTCCTTTGGATGAAGTCGCCAGATGATTTCCGCAAAAACATCTGACCAGACACCACTCTCCACCAATTCATTTTTAAGATAAAGGAAAGCCTGACTCTCCTTTTGTTCACAAGCGGTTCCCAAAGCTTCGAGATAATTCCTATCGTTTCCCTGATAGTTTCGAGCCAGAGCTAGGATGATTTCCTTGCTTGAATCAAAGGAAATATCGCGCAGACTAATGGCCGCTTCACGACGCACCGCACTGGATTCATCATCAGCGCATTGGGCTATATCAGCAAGCGTTAACTTTTCTGCCCGGCGTAAAGCGCGTATAGCCGTTAGGCGAAACTGCCCATCCTCGGAGCTTAAAAGCTTACGGACTTCTGGCAAGCCTCCTGCGCTATGGGGCAACACCCATATTGCTCGTGCCCGGAGAAAAGGGTTTTCATCTTCTAGCATTTTTTTAACAGCAGGAATAGCTCTATCTCCACTTTTGACCAAGGCAGCAAAACCGAGGTAACGAACATTCACCGCCGGATTTTTAAGCGCAGCAATCTGACCGTCAATTGTTTTTAGATCAATTTTAGGCACCGAGAGCTTGGCTCCCTTGGGGGCAATACGGTAGATAGTGCCATAACCTTTTTCATCCTGAAAGTGGTGACCGCCCACCCGAGGATCAAACCAGTCCGCCACGTAGATCGCTCCATCCGGCCCAACAACGACATCGGAAGGCCTGAACCAGTTATTCAAGATGACACCTTTTTCCCAATTTTCATCGCGTGAGACATCGCCACCAATAATTTCCTCATCAGGGTTGGTCGTCAGAAAATTAAACCGCTTCATCTCCATGCCCGCCCCTTTGACTTTCGGAAAATAACCGAGAACCGCATTGCGCACCGTCTCACAGCTCATCACCAATCCTCGGTATTTTTTTGGTAAGGCCCCGTTTTCATAAATGCCCATTCCCGCTGGGGCTCCAAAACCATAGATATCCCCAGCTGGTGCTATCCCCGGATCCAACTGACGCCAGTGAGCCGACTGCCTACTCTGCCCAGGTCTTCGGAACAAGCTCCAGGCGCGTTTGCCATCGTCACTAGCGAAACCAAGATTAGCATACTCCTGCAACCAACTTGTCCGACAACCGGGAGGGTCGTCGTTGTCGTTATTAAAAATATTGCCGTATGAATCTAGCGCCAGCCCAACCGGATTACGCATGTTATGGGCCACCACATTCAGACCAGTTCCGTCCGACTTCACCCGATACGCAACCCCACCAACATAAACATGGCCATCATCACTTGTGAATCCAGCGTATTTCTGACTGTCTTCGATGCCATAAAAACTACCAATACGGAAACTACGCCCCCCCATGTCTTTAATCTCTCCAGAGGTATAATTTCCCGCCGTCAAATAGAATTGGCCGTCCGGACCAGCGAACAACTCGTGCAGACCGTGACCATGATCATAACCAGCAAAACCGGTTAAAAACTCCTCACGCTTGTCGACTTTCGGATCAAACACCGCATCCCCGTCAACATCCGTATAAACAATGAGTGCCGGCGGTTGTGAGACAAACACCCGATTACCTATAACCGCCACACCCATTGCTGTCTGAAAATGCTCCTCTTGAACAAAAACGTGACTTTTGTCGGCCACTCCGTCGTCATCGCTATCGGAGATAACCATGACACGATCCCCCTTCTTATTGAGATGGGAGCGCGGCGAATAATTCATTCCCTCAATGACCCAAATCCGCCCCTGACTATCAATGTCCATATTCACAGGATTATAAAAGAGTGGCGTTTTTGCCCAAACCTTTATCTCAAGATCATTGGGTAGGCTGAAAAGTTTTTCCGGGACATGCGTCGGCGAATGATCATTCGCAATGACAAATGAGTTAAATCCCAATAGGAAAATGAATAATATCTTTTTCATAGTTATTTTATATTTTAACGATTCCAGAATTAGCATACTGATCAGTATGCTAATGATTAAATTTTTTTAGCGAATCATATCCAATAACAGGCAACTGATCCGTTCTTCATTCTTTTCCGAGCAAATCTTCTTTTCAAAGAGGGCTTGCTGTTTGATACCCTCCATAGTACAAAGCATCAAATTGACCCTCTCTTCGATGTAATCAAAATCTCCGTCCCCGCTGTTTTCGAAAGTGTCCGCCACGAGGTTGATATAATAGTTACGGGCGGTGTCGTAGAATTGCGCCCAACTGGCACGCACCTCGACATCATACAAGGAAAGTGTCAGGATTTCCATGGTGAACACACGATTACGGCTGTCTATCAAGCAACTTCGAACAGAATAACGAATCGCCAGCTCCAGTTTTTCATCCGCAGTTCCGGCCTCGAGCAATTCTCGAGCCACCGCCCTTTGCCAAGAATGATAGTACCGGTTGCAAGCTGCCAGAATTACTTCCTTCTTTGATTTAAAATGATGGTAAAGGCTCCCTTTTGTCACCAAAGCCTCGGCAGCGATCGCATCCATATTGACCTTGGCTATGCCTCGCTGAGAAAAAAGCATGAAGGCACAATCAACCAATTGGTCCGCTTTTTTACTCCCACTATGCTTCGAGGCAATCATCTTCAACATTAGAGCATACTTATCAGTATGCTTAGAGTCAAGAGCTTTTGCTCTTAGCACTTGCAATCAACCATCATAGGCCTGATTCATTTACCATGCGAAATGTAGAACTCTTTATATTCGCCCGAGTGTTACACGTCATCGGTATAGTCTTGTGGATCGGCGGAGTGGCTTTTGTGACCACCGTATTAATCCCTGCACTCAGAAGCCTGTCCGACACTCGCAAGCGCTTTGAGCTTTTTGAAAAATTGGAGCGCCGTTTTGCTCTGCAAGCAAAGATAGTAACCGTCATCACAGGACTGTCCGGATTTTACATGACCTGGTTTCTGAATGCTTGGAGCCGCTACACTGACCCAGCATTCTGGTGGATGCACTTGATGACTTTGGTGTGGTTCATTTTTACCTTAGTGCTCTTCGTCTTGGAGCCCGCCTTTCTACACCGCTGGTTCAGCCAACAGGCCGCCAAAGATTCTGAAAATGCCTTCAAATGGCTTCAACGTCTGCACGTGATCCTCCTCACCCTCAGCCTGATCGCCATCATGGGAGCCGTAGCCGGAACCCGGGGCTTCAGTTTTTTCTGAAGGTATTAGGACTTTTAAGATCGAAGGATTTAATAACTTGACGGTAACGCCCGACCTCATCTAAAGTATTTGACCTTACATATAAACTAAGTTTACAATCCAACTGTCAGCCCCTTAGCTAGTTACCCTGTTACTTTTAGCATCAAAGAAAAGATCATGAAAAAAATATTATTGGCAGCCTTGCTTCTCCCCTCGATGTGTTATGCCGAGAACTTGTTCAAAAACGGGGACATGGCCACCTCCTCCGGCTGGAAAGGCGACCGCAAATTTGTCCCTCTGGACGGCAATCGAGTGCTTATCCTCAAAGCAAACAAACGCAAGGAGACTTCTTTTAATCAAGCTGTTGATAGTAGAGACGTTAAGGACTTTACGGTCAAATTTCGCTATAAATCATTCAATTACAAAGGGAGAGGAATGAAAATCCGAGGAACTCGCGGCAATGGAGCCTTTACCTACCAAACTTACAATTTGCAGTCTGATGGCAAATGGCACGAGATCAGCTGGAGATTTTCAGAAGTTCGAGACAGCAGACGAATCGACTTTTCATTTCTACTTCTCGAGGGAGAAGGTGAAGTATTCTTCGATGATCTCACCGTAGAGGTGATTGACATCAAGTAGTCTGAAATAGGAAATAGGGGTCAGGCAACAATTCTTGACAAATCAGCCAATACCCACATTTCTCCAGCTGAATATTAAAGCTCCTCCACAAAACCCAACTCCAGCCATTATTTAGCAGCTGGTGCTTTTCCACTCTTCTCGCCGCCGGCAGGTTTACCTGCTTGCGGCGCAGCCTGCTCCGGTTTAGCGGGGCTTTTCTCCGCCTTTTTAGCGGCAGGTTTTGCAGCAGGTTTAGGTGCTTCAGTCGCTGTTTTTTTATCCCCGTCAGCTTTCACGTTCTCTTGCACTTTCTTAGTTTCAACCTTTTTAGCTGCAGGTTTTCCAGCCTTAGCTTTTGGCGTAGGAGTTGCTGGCGCTGGCTGAGTTGCCTGTTTTACCGGCGGATGTCCACCTGGCATTTTAGCTCCTGAAAGTATTTTTTGCAGCATCTCAGGCGGGATCCCTCCGGCGCCACCTCCACCTGGAAAACCACCGCCGCCACCAGGAAATCCAGCCGGCATTCCTGGCATTCCGCCCGGTTGCCCACCTGCCGCAGGTTTGTCCTGCTTCATCAAATCTGCACGTTTTTTATTGATCGAATCAACCACATAAGAGCGCACCTTGAACACCTTACCCGACAGGCTCTTCTCAAAAGCGAGTTTCTCTTTTTGGGCTTTCACCGCCGTCGTAAAAGCTTCGTCGTTTTTCTTTTTATCCTCTTCGCTCTCATCCTTCACCGCAGCGCGGTTTTCATCAAGCTTGGCGGTCACGTCCACCGTCAGCAAATATTCATTCAGGTCATTCTTTTCCCCCACTTTCACCACATAGTGAAAACCAGCAAAGGTATCGATCTGAAAAGTCATCTTGTTCGGTTTTTCAGCTGCAGCTTGGCCGATCAATACATCTTCAAAACGCGGGCTAGAAAAAGCGTTTTTCATCGCATTGGCGCGGGTTGCATCATACTTCTCGTCTTTTTTGACACCTGCCAAAACAAACTCCCCATCGGGCTTATCTCGAGACAATTTCCAATCCTCCGCTTTATTTCCCGACTTGATCTCCACCGCTTTGATGTTCTCGATCTTGAAAAACTCCTCATCCAACCATTTCGAAGGATCGGTGTCGGCGGTAGCAAAAGTTTCCCCCACCAAAAACACTCCGTCATCATCCGCGATTTTCACATAGCGGCCGATCTTGCTCATGCTTGGGCCGCCGCCAAAAGGACTGGGACGATTCTCCATGCGTTCGTAATCTTTACCAAGATAAAGCGTGCTCAAAATTTTGCCTTCCTTGTCTTTGAAATAGATCGTCTTCTCAACCTCACCCTTCTTTTTTTCCTTGCCTTCCTCCTTCGGCAACAAATGAAGACGGCCATACTGCGACTCACCAACCTGAACGTTCTGGACGATCTTCAATCCCCATATCAGACGCAGAAATTTCACCACCTGATCTGATTTTGCTGCATATGCCCCCCGCTCGGACACCTGCCAGCCCGACTCTCCCTGCTTCAGGGTCACCGACTCATCCGCAGTCTCGATTTTCACCTCAGCCACATCGTTGATTGGGAAATCTGCAATCAGTTCATCCCGTTCATTGATACTTCTGGATTTCTCCACCTGTCCTGTCTGCGTCATCTTCAGTGCTGCCGCCACCGCGACCATCACGACAAGTAGAATAAGAAGAGATTTAAGCTGCTTTTTTCCCATGACTGCCTTTTCTTTACTAAGTTTTTACAAGACCTTTTCCGATCGCCCAGCCACTATCGCGCCGCTGTGCGTGCCCTACGAACTAGGGCAAGTAATATACCAATTAAGATAACCAGCAACGCTACTGCGAAGGTATTGCCGATTTTGATCAAAGCCTGTAGCGAATCAAATTCACTGCGCAGATCCTTGCGCACCTGACGCAATTCCTTATTCGCCGCGACTGCCTTTTTCTGAAAGTTCTCAATCTCGTCTTGTTGTTCAACAGTCAAGATAGCTTCCTGCCCCTCAGGTTTGTTAGCCTGGATATCGTTCAAACGAGCTTCCGCTGCCCGGCGCTCATCTTCCAGTTCGCGCACCTTACCCATGTATTTTGATTCTGCTTTACGCAGGATCTCATTAAGCTTGGTAAAAGGACGCCGCGCAGATGAGCGACTGCGAACATTGATCAATTCCGGATCACCTGCCATTTGCTCCACGGCATTTTGAAATAAGCTGATATTACCATTAGTCATCTGGACAAAAGTCTGCCCCAATATGTTCTGCTTCTGCACACAAAACTGGTCATAGATCATATCGGCATCAGAGAACAACAATACCACCCCGTCCTTTTCGCTTTTCTTTAACGAGGGAATCTCCGGAGTTTCTTCCTTTTCAACCTTCTTGTCATCACCCCCTTTTTTATCCGCATCTTTTTTTACCGCCGGATCGCCCTCTGGAAAGGCACTCGGAAAAGCCCCACTCAAGCGCATGATCAAAGCCCGCTCTTCACCCGACTCCTTATAGTTCTCCCGCATGTTATCCACATTACCTTGCTGGGTAGGATCCGCAGAGAAGCTGCTCACCAACTGATTCAGCTTGGACGAATGCAGTAAAACATCCTTATTAATGCCCTCTTTAGGCTCTCCCAGAAACGCCCCCGGCATGATGCAAAAAATATCGTTCAAGTGACTGGTAACCGCATCTTTGTCATTCAAGGCCGCTTCAGAAAACGACAGAATAGTCGGTGCGTATTCACCTCCACGAATCTGGGTTTGATATTTCATATCCAACAACACCTCGTTGGCTTTAAACTCAATGCCCCAGGCAGCGAACAATTTATCCACATTAGACGAAGGAGCCGGACCACCTGGTTGCGGCATTTGCGGATTGGGAGGAGGACTCAAAAAACGCGACGCAAACAATTTTGGATCCACCAGAATCATCACCTTGCCGCCTTTCAGCAAATACTGATCGATAGCAAACTGCCCTTCGTCAGTGATATCGTAAGGATGCAGCACAATCAACACATCGGTATCCGTCGGCACCTCCTTGCTGCTGATAGGAATCGTCTGCACATCATAATCCTTAAGCATATCCGAGTAAAAAAACCACGGTTCCTCCGGACGTTGCTGTCCCATCATGCCGCCCCTCGCCATGCCCCCAGCCACCTTGAGACTAGTCATAACCACCACCTTGGCCTTTTCCCCAATCATTACCCTGGAAATCGCACGGGCTAAATCATACTCCAGCAAAGTTTCCGGACGAGCTGGCAAAAACGGTAATACCTCACGTTGATCCACACACTCGATCGCCAAGCCCATGTAAACCTGACTGCCCGTCTCACGCGACATGCCCGGCCCCACTCCATCAAGCCTTGCCGAGTCCTCCGCGTCGGTGTCAGGTTCAGGATTCAGGCGCTTGATCGTGATTTGCCCTTTAGCAGCTTTTTGAAATTCCTTTAAAAAATCATCCACCCGCCGCGCATAAGTGCGCTCGGCCGGACTCATCACACCTGAGTCATCCGTGACATAATATCGAATTGTAACCGGAGTATCAATACGGGACAAAATCCGCTTGGTTCCATCAGCCAAAGTGTAAATTTTGTTCTCTGTCAGATCGAGGCGCAGATTCACCATGCCCGCGATATAATTCACCAGAATCACTATGGAAAACACCACCGCCACACCGATCAAGGTGTAGAAAATTCGATTTTCACGCGGTTTATTTTTGCCGTTTGTCACCGCTGTGTCGTTGGACTCGCTCATCTCAGGTATATTAAATTCTAAAATTCCCCCAAATATCCACTTCCTAGGATCGATTCAATCGCAACCCCACCGCCGTTCCGAACAGGCAGAAGCCAATAAAGCTCAGAAAGAAAACCAGGTCGCGGCTCACTAGAATGCCCTTGCTCAGCTCATTAAAATGAGTCAGCACACTCAGACCGGAAACAAAACTCGATATCCACGGCATCGATGGGAACACCTTCAACAAGGAGTCCGACACCGGTTGCAAACCCACCAGCCACACAAACAAACACAGGCCGATGGAAATCAACAAAGCCACAATCTGGCTGCGGGTAAACGCTGATACCAGCGAAGTGATCGACAAAAAGCTCAAGGCCACCAACAAACTCGCCACAAAACCCGACAACATCACTCCGTTATCCGGGCTGCCCAGATAATTCACCGTTAGCACAATCGGGAAAGACAATACCAACATCGAAAACAAAACCACACTGGCCGCCAGGTATTTGCCCAAGATCGCCTGCCATGGTGCAATCGGCATCGTCAGCATCAACTCCATAGTGCCCAGGCGCTGCTCCTCCGACCACAACCGCATCCCCACCGCCGGAGCTACCACAATAAAGAACCAAGGCAGATACTGAAAATAGGACATATACAAATCCGCTTCTCCACGCTCCACCACCCCGCCAAACCAAAACGAAATCCCGTTCGAGACCAGTAAAAAAGTCACCACGCAGACGTAGGCGATCGGTGACATAAAATAACTGCGCACCTCCCGTTTAAAAACCGTGCGCACCGCAGGCGGAGCCACAAATTTCAATAACACCAAAAACACCAAGCACACCACCAAGGAAGGCAGTGCAAAATCCAGCAGAACGTTGTTAATCGCGTTTCCCATTATCCGTAGTCAGTTCAAATGAAATACTTAGTCAAATCAGGCCTTTGTAGCCGTGTCCGATTGGGTTACCTGGCGGAAAACATCATCCAGACGCCCTTCCTCGATTCTGAGTTCTTCAACCGTCAAATTTTTATCAACCGCCATTCTGAAAATCGCCGAAGACAAGTCCTCGCTCGTTTTCCCTTTGGCCGGATCCACCCGGGCACAAATAATATCCTCACCGGAGTCACTCACTTCCAAACTCTTGCACTCACTCAAACGCTCCAGCTCCTGCTTAATGCCCGTGCCAGCCAAGCCTCTAAGCCTCGCCACCACCACTCCCGCGTGGGCTGCTTGTTGCTTTAACTCGTCCGGAGTGCCGTCCGCTACAATACGTCCCTGATCGATAATGATCGCCCGAGAACAGGCCGCATCGACTTCTTCAAGGATGTGGGTAGAAAAAATAATCGCCTTGTCTTTCCCCATGCGACGAATCAACTCGCGCGCTTCATGCTTCTGATTAGGATCCAAACCATCAGTGGGTTCATCCAAAATCAAAACATCGGGGTCATGGATGATCGACTGCGCCAAACAGGTGCGGTGACGGTAGCCCTTCGACAAAGTATCAATGCTCTGTTGGCGCACCGATTGCAAAAAACACGTTTCCACCGCTTTATCCACGGCTGCCTTGATCTGCGAAGCCGGCACTTGGCGCAACTCCGCAGCAAAACGCAAAAAACCTTCAACCGACATGTCGTTGTAAAGTGGCGCGTTCTCCGGCAGATAACCAATGCGCGATTTAGCTGTCAATTCATCATCAACCACATCCGCACCACCAATGCTCACCGAACCTCCCGTCATCGGCAAATAACCGGTAATCATACGCATCGTCGTGGACTTCCCGGCTCCGTTCGGCCCGAGAAAACCAAGCACCTCACCTTTTTTGACAGTGAAGGACAGTTGGTCCACCGCCACCTTCCCGCCAAAGTGTTTACTGAGATTTCGAACTTCGATCATCTTGTTTTCAATATGTCATCCAGGCTCATTTAGCCGCTATTCTGCCCGGCTCATCAGCCGGACAGCCGTTACCTGTGCCACAGCTCCCCAAGCTTTCAAGGAAAAACCTCCACCTGCCGCTTACCATCAGCTTCTCAAAATCATCTCTGGAAATCACAACACCCATCATTTACAGAGTGGGAGCGTTGAACTTAATTTTTCTTGTCTAAAAAATAACACGCGCGGCAAAATAATTATAACCACTGATTTCACTGATAAACACTGATGGGAAGAGAAAATGATACAAATCAGTGTTTATCAGTGCTCATCAGTGATTGTATTCCTCGATTAAGCAAACGTCGCGTCGTGTGAAAAAATAATCAATTTTATGAAACTAATCTCCTGGAATGTAAACGGTATCCGTGCCTCCCTGAAAAAAGACTTTGTCGCTTATGTAGAAAGCGAACAGCCTGACATCCTCTGCATCCAGGAAACCAAGGCTCACCCCGATCAAGTGGAACACCCAGTTCTGGCCGGCTATCACGACTATTGGAACAGCGCCGAAAAAAAAGGCTACTCGGGCACCGCCGTTTTCAGTAAACAAGAACCACTCAATGTGCTCCAGGGCATCGGTATCGCCGAACACGACAACGAAGGCCGCGTTCTGACCTTGGAATACCCCGATTTTCATCTCGTCAACGTTTACACCCCCAACTCCCAGAACGAACTGCGCCGCCTGTCCTACCGGCAATCATGGGATGCCGCCTTTCTCGATCATCTGGTAAAACTGGAAAAAACCAAACCCGTGGTCTTCACCGGCGATCTCAATGTCGCCCATCAAGAAATCGATCTCGCCCGCCCCAAACAAAACCGTCGCAACCCCGGTTTCTCTGACGAAGAACGCGCCGGTTTTGACAATCTCATCGCTGCCGGATTCATCGACAGCTTCCGCCATCTGCATCCCGACGAACCCGATCACTACTCCTGGTGGAGCTACCGCGCCAATGCCCGCGCCAACAACGTCGGCTGGCGCCTCGATTACTTCGGTATCTCGCCCAAATTGCTGCCAGCTCTCAGCAACGCCACCATCCACAGCGACACCCTAGGCTCCGACCACTGCCCCGTGGTATTAGAACTGGATCTTTAAAAAAGGGCGGCCAATGCCTGATTCATCTTCCTTTCCCATCAGTGCTTATCAGTTAAATCAGTGGTTACAATTCTTTTCCGCGCAGTAAGCCCCCCTCACCCCAACAAATCCGGCCGATTCTTCCGCGTCCGTTCTTCCGCCCGCTGCCGTCGCCACTCCACAATCTTCGCATGATGCCCGGACAACAACACCTCCGGCACCTCCATCCCACGAAACTCCCGCGGCCGAGTGTAATGCGGCCCCTCGATCAACCGGCTGTCTGAAAACGACTCCTCCTCCACCGACTGGTCATCCCCCAGCACCCCCGGGATCAACCTCACGATTGCATCCACCACCACCGTCGCTGCGATCGCTCCGTTGGTGAGCACATAGTCCCCAATCGACAACTCCACATCGACCAAAGCCTCCACCACTCGGTGATCCACCCCCTCATAGTGCCCACACAGCAAAATCAAATGCTGCTCCTGGGAAAACCCGCGCGCCATTGCCTGATCAAAACAAGTCCCCTGCGGAGTCAGCAGTACCACCTTCGTATGCTCCGCCCTCAGCTCCTCCACTGCAGCGAAAAACGGCTCGACCTTCATCACCATACCAGGCCCTCCACCAAAAGGCTCATCATCCACCCGTCGATGCCGATCCGTCGTCCAGTCACGCAAATCATGCACGACAATCTCCACCGCCCCCGCCTCCTGCGCTCGCCCCATAATGCTCTCGCTTAATGGTCCACGGCAGATCTCCGGAAAAATCGTTAGTATGTCGATTTTCATCTCAGTTCACAAAAAAATCAAAAACGGCCTATCGCCTCACTTAAAGTCACAATCACACGATCCTCCCAGGTCGCCTTGCGTGGCTGAAGCGACACCACCCCGGGCGCTTTGACAAGCAAAAACGGCCGTCCCGTCAACCACTTCGCCGGTGCCGGACTGCTGACAGATTGTTCCGCACGGAAAGGCAAATGCCTCTCACCAAAAACATAAGCCGTCAGCAAACGCCCGCCATTGGGGTCGATCAAATCAATCGCAAAACCTCCGTCCTGCTCCCTCAAAACAGCCGGCACGCGGGTCACCACCACAAAATGATTATTCGTCGCCTGCCACATCACCTTCGAACTACCCTGTTTGTCCCGCAGTGCCGCGTAAGAGCGCAATTGGATCATCGGCGGCACCCCTCGACGCAAAGAGCGCCTCAGTTCTCCATGCACCCGCTCCAGAAAATCATGATCCTCCTCACCCTCCTTACGGCTCAAATCCAAACGTTCCAAACCTTCGATCCCGTTCTCCTGCAACAACTCGTTGCAAGCATTTTTGAGATCCAAAGGGAACACCCCATGATGCCCCAGACGTTTTGCCCGTGGAAAAACCACCGAGTGCTTGTTGTTAAAATAACGATCAATCACAAAACGCAAACGGGTGCTCTCATCCCCCCCCACCAACGAAGCGTAAGCCGCCTGCATCTTCGGCGTACCCTGCCGCAACACATTCAACATCGCCGTCGGCCCACAAGCCACCCTCGAATCTGCATACAGTTGCTGCTTCACCACCTTGCCCGCATCAACCTTCACCTCGATGAAGGTTTCTTCAGCCGCTGCGCTGAAAACTCCCGCCAACAAAACATGCCCAGCGAGCACCCTCACCAACAGCCATCTCACGGTCACCCTCGTTTGCCATAAATCCATGACCTCATTCTAGAACGCCCGCCTCCCAGACAACAGGAAAAACTCCATCAAAAATCTCAATGGTTAATAAAACGCTTCTATCACGGCAATTACCTCTCCAGTATTCGCTAAACCCTTATCTAAAGTTTCAGGATCCACTCGATCATTCTTTTGCTAATAACGTTAAGATCACCATCAATATCCAAGTCTTCCCGCCATTTTTCTGCTGCCTTGGCTTCTTGTCGTTTGGCCTTGGGCGCTTTAATAATTTTTTTCTGCAAAGTCGCCAAATAACGCGTATCATCCACCGCCTCCCGATACCCCTCCCACTGCAAAGTATCGATCACTCCGTCTACCGTCGGATACGCCATCACATGATCTCGATACCTCACATCATCAAAATCATTCCACACATGACCAAACCCACGATGATAAGCATAATCCATCGCTCCATCAAAATTACTTTTCCAAAGCAACAAACCATAATTGCGACGAAAGGTTTCGGGAACTTCCGGCCCGCATTGAGGATTGGCGTAACTGAATATCTGATGACCTACGCTATGATATTTTTCCGCCTCCTTGGGATCCGGTTTATAAGCTAATACAATCAAATCCTGCAAATCTCCCACCGCTTCAAAAGAGCCCTGGTAACCCGCTGCAAAAGCCTTGCCCCCCGCATCCCGAACCGCTTTCCAAGCCGCTCGTTGAGATGCCATTTCATCGCCTTTGGCCTCATCAAAACCATAAATATAAACGTTCTGGTAACCATACTTTTTCGCCAGCCCAACCCACTGCTTCACCTTCTGCTGCAAGTCTTGCAACTGTTTGGGGTCACTGGAATTGCCCGCTCGCTGCCCAATCGTAAAAAGAGATTTTGCTGGCATTCCGACACGCTTGCGCATCTCCAACACCTTAATCAAACCTTCCCCATACTCCTGGTAGGTGATCGGTGAGGTCAGACCATGTTCATTCATGTTACGCAACTCCGCTTCCAGTTGAGCTTCGCTGCGACTGGCATAATTGATTTGAAACGGACTGCGGCTCTTCGCTCCAATACGCGAATGATGATAAAAAGAATGCACATGCGGACAAGGCTCCAACAAAAAGGGCAACACCGTCAATTTGATTGTAAGCTGATCATATTCTTTTCCACCAACCAAAATCCTCACCCTGCCCTGGTAACCTCCAGGCTTGGCACCCTTCGGGATATGCGCCGTGAGCCACAACTGCTTCAACGAATTCGCAGGAATGGTGAAGGGCTGTAATTGGGCTGAATCCTGAGGCAGCACATCGCTGTTCTTTTTCACGTCAGGATCAGAAATATCCACATATTCCAAATCACCGGAAGGATTGCGATGGCGCATCAAATTGCGCTGCTTGGCACCATCCAACCAAATCAAATCATCATCCTTCAACAGCAACTCCGGCACCAGATACCTTTTCCCGCCAGGCCGGTAACCGCCAATGCCCTTGATGCCAGCCTGATACCAAACCTTCACCACCCGCAAATCAATCACCCCGGCAATCAGGACATTCTGCCCGCTTTTCAAATCGCTCACCTGCAAAGTGACCTCTCTCATTTCATCATTGCTGAAAATCGCGAAAGTGGCGGGTTCGTATTCCCCCGGAGTGGCCGACAATTCGACCACATCCCCAGGAGCAGCTTCGACCGGTAGCGCCTTGGGCAACAAAGTTTGGCCGGTGATCGCCGCTGGAAGGTAAATGATATTTTTGCGATCAGGATTGGCTTCACAGTATTCCCACAAACGATTCAAGTTCGGCACCACTCTTTGCATGGCTTGCAAATTCTCCTGCCACGCCACCGCCTCACTCGTCCTGATCCACGCCTTACTCTTGAGTTTTCCAGCTACCTGAGCCGTCAACGTTTCAGCCATCCTCTCCACCTCTGCCGCAGAACCCAATACGTGCTGCTTGAACCCTTGCGGCAAGGTTTCACTCTTTTTTATCACGACGTGTAAAGCCGCTGCCTCTTTCCCAATACGACGTTTCCACTCAGTCGCATTCGCCAGCTGCCGCGCCGACTCCTCAGTCACCAAAAGCTCAAACTCCTTCTCTCCCCCTGCTTTCGCTTTGCCTGTAACCTTCAAATCATCGACATAGACCACCGCTCGCTGCCCCGGCTGAAATTTACCTCGGAACATCAGCGCTACCCGATCCACATAGCGATACACCTTGTCCGTTCCCAGCAACCTTATAGCATTTTCTGCGGTATTGTCACCAATCTCGATCTCAAAATACTGCCATTTTTTGCTCGCTTGTTTGATCGGCGTCGCCGTAGCCACCCCACTCGCTAACGATGGAGGCAAATCTAGGTTTCTACCAAAAGCCACACTCACCTCTGGTGGCAATTACTCCACGTAGATATAACCGATCAACTTCAAATCCCCTGTTGCAGGAATTTTGAGCGCCTGGCTCGACCAATAACAATAACTCCCTTCGTGAAAAGTGAGATCAAACTTCAGCGACTGTTTACCCGAATGTGATTTCTCTGACGAACTGCCGACAAAATTCACTTCGCTGGTATTTTCACCGCTCTGCGCCCAAGCTTTCCACCCCGACATCCCCTCTTCTCCCTCAAAGTCCTGCTGATAATTGGGTGAAGGCGGCGCAGCGTATAAGCCCATACCACCCAGCAGAACGAGCAAAACAATACTTACATGAGTTTTCATGAATCTTAATTGAAAAAGTATAACTCTTTATATATACTTCAATACTCCTTACTCTATCGGTGACGCATTATGGGCTACATCCCATTCTGCTAATGCCGCTTTCTCATCGCCTCGCGCACCGACCTCAAGCCACAGACGCCTAAAATCCTCCTTGGCATTTTCAAGCGAAAAATTCATCTTACGCTTATCTCTCAAAAAATATTCTATATTAGTATTCACCGTCCGGCAATAATCGATAAATATCTCCAAGGGCTCTCCCTCTATCTCTCGAAACTCTCCCATCAACACCCCCTTTTCGTAAGCCTGCTGAATCCCTATTCCCCTGCGCTTCACCATACTTCTAGCCACCTCCAGAGTGTTCCTCCTTAAATGCACAAAAAACACATCCTTATTCCCCCCAAAATTCAAATCAAGTCGAGCCAACATCCAAGACAAACGGTTATCTACCTCGATATGATTCTCTGGATAGGCAAAGCGGTTTTTTAATAACAGATGCGCACGAGATTCATGCGCAACAGTGTAATTCACTATATGCGAACAAGCTTTCGCGAACGTATAAGACCCACAACGGCCTGTGCTAAGAACAAAAACATTCATCTAGTCCTCTCACAACTAAACCACAATCACCCGAGGGTACTGCGCATAAGCTTCACGCCCGGTTTTTTTCAGTGCAATTTCATCATCAGTCTTGCTCGGCTGAATGTGACCATCCTTCCCAATGCCGCGTGATACCACCTGATGTTTGCCCTTGCTCGCCCCCTTCCACTCATAAGAAAAAAAGATCCAACAATGTTTGGCTCGCGGTTTTTCATCCAGCTTCGCTTTCTCCCACTTGCCTTCATCCACGCGAACCTCCACCGATGCTATCTCCTCCGCATCCGGTCCCCACACCGCCCCGTAAATCATCACGATCTCTTTGCCTTCAGCCGTTTTCTTGCGTGTTGCACGAGCAATGATCGACTTCAGATTCATCCGTCCGATAGAAGTTTCTTTGTAAACGATCTCTCCATCATCCTTGCGCTCACCTCGTAGAGTCACATACTCCCGCGCCATGTATTTACCCATGTAAGGGCGATCCCACACCTCGATCCCACGTAACCACTTCACATTGGCAATGCCGTAATAACCGGGGCGAATCAGTCGTAGTGGAAAACCATTCTTAGCAGTCAGCGCCTTGTCATTCGCTTCGTAAGCCAAAATCGCGTTGGACGCCAGCGCTTCATCAATCGGAATACTGCGGGCAAAATGAAAAGGAATGTCCTCCTCCTTTTTCCCCACCTTCATCTTCTCGATTTTTTTATCATAACCATAAAAAACCACCTCACGGGCGTTTTTTTTGATCCCCGCCGCTTTGAGAAAATCCGCCAGCAATGTGCCGGTAAACTTGGCATTATAAATCGCCGCCATGAAACCCTCCGACACGCCATTGCCCGAACACTCCAAAGTCATCAGGTGTTCCTTTTTGGGCAAAGCCTTGATCTCTTCCAACGAAAACGAATTGGCATTCTCCACCTCACCGGATATTTCCAAGCGATAATCTTTTTCTGCCGGCACCTTCGGGTAACCGTAATGCGCTACCGAAAATACCTGCTCTTGTGGCGTGATCCACGAATCGAGTCCCTCCCAATCCAACTGCCCGGGTTTGGCCCGCGGCGCACCTTCAAAAGGGATCCACTCTTCATCCGCTGCCGCTGCAAAAACAGAGCTCGGAAAACCTCCCGCCGCCAGCGCCCCCGCGACTGCCGCACCACTTTTTAATACCTCGCGGCGTGCCAATGAGTCCTTTTGCTGTTCGTCTTTCATATCTATCAATTCAAAATTTATTCCCTTCCCACGCTATCGCTTAATTCTTTTTCAGCAAGTCATCCGGCGACAAGGCCACTTGCTGCTGCAATCTGCCGTCCTTCGTCACCGTGACCACCACTTTTTTCCTCAAGCCCCCGGAAGGATGAATCACCACCAAATCATACTGCCCCGGCGGCACATGATTAAATTTAAATTTGCCGTCCGCCTTCGTCACCGCAGCATAAGCATGATCAAAAACAAAAATCCACGCGTGCATCTGACTGTGCAAACCACAACGAATATCGATCGGGCTTTTTTCATTACCCGCCGCAGAAAACTTACGCACCAGCGATTTGCCAATCGGCGTCATCACATTAAAGGGATCCTTGCCCGTCATCGCCGCCACATTGTGCAGCGCCTGATCACTGTTGAGAAACTCCACCTCATCCCCGGCTTGAATCGCCAGCACCTCTGGCAAATACTCAAAGTTCTTCTGATCCATCAACCACTTTTTACTTTTCCTCACCTTACCCACCAGCCCCTTTCCCGACAAACAAACCAGCGTCTCCGCCAACGGCCCATTTTTGCCCTGCTTGAGATAATAACGCCCATAACGCCACGGCCGTTCAACGTCCGCTTGATAAGTCACCACCCCGGACACCACCGCCCCCTTCTCCGAAGAATCCTCCTCCGCCCTCAGTCCCTCAAGCGCAATCGACAGCGCCAACAAAAGAACCCCACAACCATTCCAAAACTTCATCATCTTTCCCCCTCAGTGTCTATCAGTGAAAATCAGTGGTTAAAAATCCGTCCGTATTTCCGTCTAACGCGCCCCTTTCACCACATGATTCCCTTCCACCTTCGACTCTTCCAACTTATCAAAACCACCCTCGGTATTGATCAATAAATTGTTAGAGAACACCACCTGCCGCGCCGCCTTCCCCTCGATGGTCAGAGCTGGAGTCGAAAGATTAGAAAAAGTATTACCATTGATGTTCAGCAACGAAGCACTCTGCAATACAATCCCACTCGCCACATTGTCTTCGACCTTGCCTTTGAATTCCCCATCCCCCAATGATCGGTCGGCAAAAGTATTACCGCTGATCGTCAGCGCCCGGCACTTGCTGTCCACAGACACCGCATTTTCCGCCATGATCGTGAAAGTATTACCCGTGATCGACGTGCCGTGCACATCTTCCATCACCACCCCGCCCTTGCGATTAGCGGTGAAAATATTTGCCCCCACGATGGTTGCGTAAGTATTGTTTTTCAATACCACCCCGATGCCCTCACACTGCTCAATCATATTGGCAGAAATCGTATTGCCCATCGAGTTGTCTAATACCACTCCATTGCGCAAATGGTCATCGATAATGTTACTGGTGAAAGTCAGATTAAACCCATCCACAAACTGCAAAGCATCCAGGTTCTCCTCAAACTGCGTGCCACTCACCACCGTGTCGTGATTGCCTAAGATATAAACCCCACTACCCTTGTTATAAGTGATCAAAGAATCCGCCAAACGCGCATCCTCGAGACAATACAACATGTGGATGCCATCGCCGCCGTGGTAACTCACCGTCACCCCTTCGAGATAAATTTCATTCACCCACACCGCATCAATGCCATGCCCCGATTTTTCATTCCCCGTGATACGCATATCCGAGACTTGCACCCGCCAGCGATACTTGCGTTTATTATTAGCCGTCGCACGATCAAACTCCCCTTCTGGCACGATCATCAGCGCCGCTTGCCCCTCCTCATTGGCATTATGAATATGCGTCGCCGTGCCCACCCCGCGCAAACTCACATCCTCACCCGTAATCACCAAAGGCTCATCAATCACAAACTTGCCCGCTGGCAACAGCACCTCCCCGCCCTCCGCCGGCAAAGCATCAATCGCCTGCTGGATGCTCGCATGATGAATCGCCTCAATGCTCACCCGCGCACCCGGCAATTTCACCCCACTTGGCTCCGCTGCCAAAGCAAACAGCCCACCCATCATTCCCGCCAACAAAATCGTAATCACTGTTTTTTTCATCTGACGCAAGGAGCCACCAAAGCCTCTCCACAGCAAGAACAAATACCCCTCACTTTTTTATGAAATCAATTTAATCCCCCCTCCATCATCCCCCCATTGTAGAGCGGCCGCTCCGGCTGCCACGAATAACTTAATACAGACCTCCCCATCCAAAGCATCCCGCTTGACCTCCGAAGCTTTCGCTAAAAAAGTTGCGCAACCGGCATCTTTCCCTCCCCTTCGAGTCTTCGTTGAAACCCTCACCCCCGCCCCCGCTCACTCCCCCATTTTCTCCGCCTCCTTCAAAAATCTCGCCGCATTCTCAGCATCTCCATTTTTTTTAGCCAAATCCGCCAGAGCCCGCCAGGCATGGCCCCCGTCAGGAATAACACTTGCGATGGCTTCCCCGTGCAGCAAAAATTCATCCACATCAAACAAACCACTCTTCTGCAAATTAGTCATCGCATGAGAATAAAGAGACCCTGATTTTCCAATAATTTCAGGTAGGGAAAGCATCGCCTGCATCAGCGCAATCCGCTGGCCAACCGGCGCATCGTGCGGCATGCGGGTAGCCGTTAAGTTAATCGCCCAACCACTTTTTTTAAACCAGTCCCGGTCCAGTTTTTTGCGCACTTCAGGGTCAAGCCCCCTTCGCCAGTCCTGCCATTCCTCCATGCGATCAACTCGCGCATGACTATAAATATTACGCGCATAATTAGCCGCCCGGGTGCGAACACTGGGAATCCTTTGATCAGATAAAGCCGCCATATAAGATGTGATCTCAAGCATCCCGGCAAGTTTCTTCGGGTCATTCTGACAAAGAGTCACCCCATCAGAAACAGCATCGGACAGAACCTCCCAAATACGATCATAACTTTGATTTTTTGCTTCCGTTTGTGCAGCAATTTTTTTCAAAACTATCAGAGCTCGATCATAATCACCAGTGGCAACAAGCCCCACAATCATCGGGCGGGCAATAAACTTCCAAGAATATTTTTCCTTTGATTTGAATACAGCTTTCAGGTCATTTATCCGGGCAGCGGCGATATATTTTTCGGTAAGCTGAGCCGCCGCCGCCGAATCATTTCCGATGAATGTCAAAACCGCATTGCGGTATTCAGTATTTTTAAAATCCAGCTCACCAACAGATTTAGCCACTGCCAATATACGCTCCTCTTTCACCGGCATTTCAGGATCGAAGTGATCCGCTTCCAAAAGGGCAATGTAAGCGGCCAAGACTGCGCGAAATTCCAGATCCTCGATTTTTCCAAGAAACTCGGGAAGGTGTTTTGCTAGTTGCCGATCAAAAAGCACTCGTCGATTGGCATTTTTTTTTCGGATGAAATACTCGCTGGAATTTTGAGCATAACGAAGGGCACGCTTAATCTCACCTTCTCGAATCAAAGCAGACAGCGCCTCTAAAGGAGTCGAAGCCAAATTCTTTTCCCACCGCGCCCCTAATAACCAATTCAGATTTCCTTCATCCCCTCGGGCGGCCGCCAACCCTACCAACCACCCTGGGCTTTGGCTGTAAAGCTGTATGACTTTACCGTATTCCCCGTCCATTTTCTCAATCCTATTCCTCCAAGCCTTAAGCAGACGATCCGCTACTTCAGCCCATTCAGGATTGCGGGCCCCATAAACAATCAAGTGTAATATCGAATCTTCCTCACCCCCCTTCACTTGTACATCCTCCTCCCAAGCTTGAGCCAACAACCGGGCAAAGGACAACCTTAGATCCATCGGCGTGTGAAACTGGCAGTTATCACAAATTTCCCTGGCAAGAGCCAGACGTAAATTGAAAGGCAATTTTTCATTGGCGATCCTTTTGCCCATTTCGACAAAAGCCTCGGCCACAGCAGGGTCTTTCCAACTAGGTTCAGACAGGTCGCGAAACCTCCATTCCACATTATTCTTACCCAGAATCAAAGATGCGGCTATCATCTTGCGCTGCTCACCGGAAAAGTTTTTCCCCACTCGCTGTAAAAATTCATCTGTCGACACACCCGGTCGCCCCGTAATGGAAACCCATCCCCAGCGACCGATCGAAGAAAAAATCAGATATTCCGCAGGCAGTGAATCTGGTAAATTTTCCGCTGCCCAGAGCAAGCCTTGTTCAAACTGCTTTTGCTCGGCTTCCGGTCCGTTGCCCATATCGAATTCAGGCGTCAACCAGGATCCATCAATGAACAAACCCTTACCCAGTTTTGCATCAGCGAGGACTCGAAGATAAAATTTGTAAAAAACACGTTCGTCTTTCAAGTGGCGACGCACATCACGTAAAAAATCAAATAACCATGAAAAATCGCGCCTCAAAAAAGCCTGCTTCTCATAATCATCTATCGGTCCACGCTCTTTAATAATTGCTGCCACCCGCCGCAGCGCTTCGAAAGCCTCATCCGGATCATTCTGCAAAATCAAAGCCAGTAACTGGCTGCGATCCGATTCCGATTTAAACGATGCCAACATCGACTCGTTGCGAACCCGTTTCTCAAGCACCTCCAGTCGTGCCTTGTTTGCTTTAGGGAAGGCCCCGCTGATCACTTCTTCTATTTCCCTACTGCCTGATTTTGGCAACTTGGGCAGGGCAAACAAAGCCAATTCCTGTTTGAAAATCTCATCCTGCTTGCGAATCACATCGAGATTCAATCTCAACAAATCCTGTATTGCTTTCCCCTGGTTTTTAGCCAGAGCTGCCAA
>JAJRVS010000098.1 GCA_024277195.1 Verrucomicrobiota bacterium
CAAAGGAATCTTATCAATCACGTAAGCGTCTTTTGCATCGCTCATCACCCCCTTCACTACCACCGCTTTCTCCCAGCTAGGATCGCTCCATTTTTCCACTTTCGGCAGGGCCGTCATCGCAGGGATCGCTTCACCAAAAGCCACTGTATGAGTAACCGTCAGCTCTTTGTCAGCCGCTTTGATCATATGAAAAATCGTCTTACCCTCTTTCAATCCCAACACCCGCTTGAAAGATTCCGTGTGCGGTGCCACCACCCACTCGTAAACCAGCCCTTTGCCATCTGCACTTGCCGCGACCCGCTCTTTTATTTTCACTCCACCAATTTCATACTCTAAAATCACCCCACCTTTGATCAAACGCACCCCGCCCCACCGTCCCATTTCCACCGGTAAAGGCCCCAAAGCTACTCGCTGCACATTCTCACTATCTTCACCTCCCGTTTGGTCTAAAGCTGGAGCCATGCTACGCGGGTCTTTCAGCTTAGGCTCCCCTTCCCCTATCGACCAACCTGGATAAATCCCATTCGCCAACAGCGGTGTCCCGATCGGTTGCGGCAAAGTCTTCGTCCCGGGAGGAGCCTTTTTGCTCGGCACGCGATAGGAACCTGCTGACATACTATTCATCGTCAACCATTCACCGTCCTTGCTCTCTTTCCAGACCAGCGCGAAGCGCAACAAATCCGTATCAAACGCCGCATGCACTCCCTGTCCCAGATCCAAAATAATCGCTCGCGGCGTCAAATTATTCACCGGCCATTCTTTGCCCAAATCCCGAGCATCAAAAGTAGATGAGAAATAAGGGAATTCCGGCTCAATGAACTCGGCAAACTCCGATGGCAAAGCTGAGTGTTTATTATCCGGCCCAGCCCAGATCGTTTGCCCCAACTGACAACAAGTCATGATCGCAAGGGTGGCGGGAGTCTTGAAAATTTTCATAACAGAACCTATGCCTCCTCCAAGCGCAGTCGGCAAGCTCAAACCTCACCATAAACAACTCTCCTCCCCCTCGCCCCGTAACACAGAACTCCGATTCTGTTCCTTCAAATCAAAATAGATCTCCCCTCAGTAAAACAAATATGGAAATTTGTTCTACTCCCTCCCCTCGTAGAGCAGAACTCCGATTCTGCTCCTCTTCTCACTTACCAAACAAACCCTTAAGCAAGCTCTTGCCCACATCCTTCAGACTTTCGATGGTCTGCTTGCCTTGATCAATCAACTCAGTCAGATTGCCAAAAGGCGTGATGATATCCACTTTGGGTTTACCCAGATCCCCCTTCGAAACAAAATCAAAGGCAATGCGTCCATCTCTCATCGCAGGCTGTAGCACCAAATCCTTCAAACTATCAGAGTAGAAATTCTTGGCCTTCTTTTTAAGATAAGAATCAACCTTCTTGGTCAGCTTGGCGGTCAAGGCATCGGAAGCCATCACCGAACCTTTCAAATAATGCTGATTAGCTCCCGCATCCAACCAACAGCCACGGGCAAAAACAAAATCCGTGTCAGGCAAGGGCAAGGCTAGATTTTTTTCCAACAGAAACTTACCGGCATGTCCTTTGAGCCTTGTGCTCGCATCCTTGGTAAGCACACCTCCCACTTGAAGATCAGAAAGATCCACTCCTGCTGTGTCCACCCCTGACAACAGTTCCTTGAGTTTGTCCACCATGGGAAAAGTATTGATTGCCGACCCCTTTTTGATAGTCAAATTGCTCACCCAACTCGGATCGATCTTACCACTGGAGGGATCAAACGGGCGCACTTCGCCGTCACCCGCGAGCGACACACTGATCTGCTTGACCTTTTTTTCACCATCCTCCACCACCAAATCTCCGCTAAAAGAAAACGCCGCATGGTTGTGCTTGAGCAAATCACTTGGATCCACTTCAATTTGACTCAACTTCAACTGCATATTGGACAAGCTCAACAAAGAGCTGCCACTCTCAATCGTTGCATTGATGCTCCCATTCTGCATTTCCACGCTGTCGGCAAATGTAGAGATCCCCATATCCTTTGCCGAAAAACCACCTTTACCCTTGTTAACCTGAACCACCACTCCCTCGCCACCTTCGGATTTCACCGCCGCAGGCTTTGTTTCTTTTGCCTTACCTGCTATTTTGACTTCTCCGCTTTCGATCTTCGTTTGACTCGGGGATTCAAACAAATCCTGAACCGAAGGGCGACCGTTTTTGCGGATCCTGGTATTGATCGTCACATCCTTGATCAATAACTGCCGGATACTGATACGCCTCTTGAGCAAGTCGCCCAACTCCACCTCAAGCTTGGCCAGTTCAACACTCACCTCCACCTTCTCCATCGGTGGACGCTCTGTCAATGGAGTCCCCTTCTCAACAAACTCATCACGCGCAGCCAAACGCACGCCCGACAATTCCAAGCCACTCTTTTCACCCAACAGTCTGACCTTCAAACCAGACACCTCTGCGCGGCAATTCCACTGCTCTTCAATTTTTTGAACCAAAAACTCCGGAGTCAAAAAACCTATCGCCAAATGCCTGACCACAAAAAATCCACCAATCAGGAGAACAATACCAACGATCGCTATGATGCCTATTTTTCTCACAATGTTAACCGGTCTGAAATCAATCTTCGTCTATCTTAATTCGGCACTCAGTCATTGGAACTAAAATCCAATTCCCGCACCCAAATATTACGGTAACGCATCGGATTACCATGATCCTGAAGTTTAAAACTCATTTTAGCCGGATGTTTTTTATACTTGGCCACCGACTTATGCCCTGTCGATCCCAAATAAGCCTGACGATGCTGGGTCAACACACCATTGTGGAACACGGTCACATAAGCTTTTTTGATCGCCTTGCCTGCGTCATCAAATTTGGGAGCTTCGAAGATGATGTCATAAACCTGCCACTCCCCGGATTTACGTGAGGCATTCACCAAGGGTGGTTTCCAACCATACAAGGATGATGCCTGCCCATCAGCATAGGTCTTATTATCATAAGAATCCAAAACCTGGACTTCATACTGTCCCATCAACAAAATACCGCTATTACCGCGACCTTGCGAATTACTGATCGCTTCAGCCGGAGTGCGCCATTCAATGTGCAACTGTATGTCGCCAAATTCTTTTTTAGTGAACAAATAACCACCTTTGCCTGATTTTTTCGATGGCACCTCCATATAACCATCTTTCACAATCCATTCTCCCTCCGATCCATCTTGTTTTTTCCACTGGGACAAATCACTGCCGTCAAATAATACCAAAGCATCAGAGGGCGCCTCGCCCGCTTTTTCACCCGCCGTCACCACCTTCGGCCGTGGACGATTATCATCATGCACCCGCCACTTGCCTCCGGGTAAAAAAGGAGTGTCCGTATAGCCAGTGGCATGAGCCTTAGCTGCCTTTTTCCCATCTGCAGCGTAGGACAGGGATAACAAAACACTTGTCGTCAGTAAAAAAACAGTCAGCGGCAAGGCGGTAACGATTCGGATCTTCATATTTATCGGGGTTAACAAAAGGGTATCAAAAATCATTTATACACGCGCAATGATCAAAGATCAAACGCCACGTATGATACAACTAGAGAATCAGCCAAAGCTAGCAAAATGCTCTCCGTTAAGCTCACTTCCGCTTCAACACCACCCGGAAGCCCGAATCGTAACGATCCGTTTCCGAGGGCCGCACCGCCAGGCGGTAGCCATTTGCCAGATCGTAACCGGATGAACGGCTCCACGATCCGCCGCGCAAAACCTTGCGCTCAGTTCCCACCCATGACGGGTTGCTCGGAGACTTCACTTCGCGTGAGCGTTTTAAGATCGTCTGTGAATACCAGTCATCACACCATTCCCAGACATTGCCACGCACATCAAACAAACCATACTCATTCGGCTGACTGGTTCCCACTTCAGCGGTGCCCTTCAATTGCCCCAGGCGACTGGTCACCGCATCCTCCAAGCGTGCGCCTCCGACAAAAACACTCCACTCACGGTCAGTTGGCAAATCGTAAACAAAACCCTTTGGCAATGTTCCGCGACTGCGCTCATCAATGGTCAGTTTTTCGCAAAAACGCTTGGCATCGTACCAGCTGACACTCTCCACCGGGCGATTCTCTCCTTTGAACGAACTTGGATTTTTCCCCACCAGGCTTTGATAAAGTTGCTGCGTCACCTCATGCGCCGCCACCCATTCTTTCAAAGGAGCCACCCACTGCATTTTCTGGCCATAGGAATTAGTGAAATCATGATTCAATGCCGGAGTCGGATCGTATTTCAAACTCACGTTAAAATCCAACGATTGACCAGGCTCCACCTCACGAGATACCGACGCACTACGATACTGCCCTTTGCGCAATTGATATTCGTAATACCCCGGCCTCACCACATTCTGACTGAAAGGCGTGCGTCCCATCGGCACTCCATTCAAAACCACCGTCGCCCCGGCCGGCTCACTGCCAATCTTGACCGTTCCGTATTCAAAACCAAAATCCACCTTGTCCGCCCCCTCTGCATTGAGATCTCCCACCACCACCACATCTTCAAGCCCATCCCTGCGCGCCACAAACCGATACTCCCCCTGTGGCAATTCCCACTGTAACGGAGTCCGTTCTCCTGACCGGCCAATTCGCTTGTTATTCAAAAACACCTGCGCCCCCGGCGGATCGCTGACAAAAGAAACCAAACTGCGTTTCCACGCAAATTCCAACGAGCGTTGTTTGCCTTGCTCGATCTCCACCACCCGGCGGATCTCCGGCCAATCCTGGTAACGAATCACCAATTGATGCTGCCCCACTGCCAAACCCAGTATATTCAAAGGAGTGGTGCCAACCAACTTACCCGTGCCCGCCGGACGGGCTCCCCCCTGACTGCGTTCTTTCAGCCAAACCTCCGCCCCACTGGGATCACTGATCACTTGCAGCCCGCCCTGGGCAAACACATGCGAAACACTCGCTTGCCGGTTGTTAGCAATGCGGACTTTTTCCGAAAAATTCGGCCAGCCTTTCATCTTCAAAGTCACGCTATACTCACCCGGCGGAAGTTTCTCCAAAGTCACTGGCGTTTTGCCCGATTGCACCACCTCCCCCAGTTTCCCCAGCGTCCCTTTACCCTCGGCGCCCTGTCCCTCAGAGCCTTGCCCGGCAATCACCAGTTCATAAGGCACCCCCTTCGGCTCACTCGACACCGACAAACTCCCCGCCAGCGCACTCAATCGCAAAACCCCCACATCGGCTGTGGAATTCTCCCGCACCCTCACCTGATGCTCGATTTTTTCGTAACCCTCTTTACTCACTTCAATGACGTATGAGCCAATCGGCACCGCCGCAAAAACCGCAGGACTTTTCTTTGAACCCTGCTTACCCAGCTTCACACTAGCTCCCTCAGGTTCGGTTTTCACCACCACCCGCCCTTGAGCCACTTCGATATGACGTTCTATCAGCGGCAAGGTGGTTTTTGCCTCCACTTGGTCGGCATCTTTCGCCAAAACCTCTAAATACAAATTACGTGCCTCGCTCCAATTGCCGGCAGCCATCTCAACCCGCGCCTGCGCCAAACGCTGCGTCACTTCCTGACTCACAGCAAGCTCTGCCGGGACGACCGCAGCTGCGTCAACCGCCTCAGCCTCTCCGTGGCGGCGCTCCCCCACCAAAACACCAATCAATACACCCAGTAACAGCGCAGCAACCACCCATCCCCAGATCGAGGATGCGGTGTGACGCGGTTCATTCGACCGCTTCGGCGGCGGCAAGGTGATTTTTGTTTCTTCCATTTACAACAACATCTGATTTAACATGACGGCAAACTACACGTTTACGTCTCAAATTATACTTTGCTCCTACTTATAATTATTCCACAGTTCCCTAGTCAATCTTACAAATCTAAATCCACATTTTTCCCGTGAAATCTCAAATAAGACACTTCCTACTGCTTCTTTTCGCCATTTGCCCAAGTGTGACAGTCATTTCTTCAGCCAATGCACGTTCAGCTGGTGATCGACCCAACATCATCTACAACCCCATGAAATTACACCTCCTTTACGCCAGCGTTCTACTCAGTTTATCCCCTTTCATCCTCGCCGCAGAGATCCCCTTCATTGATCTGGCCGATGACTATTATCGTCAGACTCTTGTCGATCACCAAGCAGGACAATACCTCGGCCACCCCACCACCTGCTTGCTCGACGACGGCAAAACCATCCTCACGGTTTACCCCAAGGGACACGGCAAAGGTGGCATTATTTACAAACGCTCAACCGACGGAGGCCTGACCTGGTCAAAACGACTGCCCACTCCCCAGTCCTGGTTAAGCTCAAAAGAAGTGCCCACCCTTCACCGGGTCACCGATGCCGCAGGCAAAAAACGCATCATTATGTTTTCCGGCCTGCACCCTATCCGCATGGCCGTCAGTGAAGATGACGGCGCTCACTGGTCAGAATTAAAAGCAATCGGCGACTTCGGCGGCATCGTAGCCATGGGTTGTCATTTTCCTGTCAAAACAAAACCAGGTCACTACATCAGCCTGTTCCACGATGACGGACGTTTTATCCGCAAGGACTCCAAAAAGGAAAATCCCCCCGTCATGACCCTGTTCAAAACCCTTTCCACTGACGGCGGACTCACCTGGGGCCAACCTGAAAAGATCTTCGCCTCAGCTGATATCCATCTCTGCGAACCCGGGGTCATCCGCTCACCTGACGGCAAAACCCTCGCGGTCTTGTTGCGTGAGAACCGGCGCAAGAAAAACTCACACATCATTTTTTCCACCGACGAAGGCAAAACCTGGACGACCCCCAAAGAGCTTCCCATCACTCTCACCGGCGACCGCCACACTGGCAAATATGCACCCGACGGCCGTTTGTTTATTTCTTTCCGAGGCGTCACCCCCACCCGCAAATTTGCCTTCACCGACAGCAGCAAAGATGTTGGAAAAATGCCCACCAATGGAGACTGGGCAGGTTGGGTAGGTAGCTGGGACGATCTGGTCAATGGCACGCCCGGCCAATACGTCGTGCGTCTGATGGATAACCAAAAAGGTTACGACACCACCTACCCCGGAGTAGAGGTACTGCCCGACGGCACCTTTGTTCTGGTCACTTATGGCCACTGGACAAAAAACGAATCGCCCTACATCATGAGCGTCCGCTTCACCATGGACGAACTCAATCAAAAGGCCAAACAGGCCGAATCCATTCAGCTAAGTGATGATTTCAAACAACTCGCTCCGGCTGCAAAAAAGTAGTTCCCCCGCTTCGTTTCTCCCTCCAGTTAGTTGAAACCAAAAAAAGCTACTAAACTCATAACGACTATTATAGGTCGAACACTCCGCTTGCTCGATCACATCAGACGGAAAACCCCTTCACCAGATCAATCACAAAATCCACCATCGCCGGATCCCCGCCTACAGACTGGGCGCAAAACACCTTTTTTGACCGTATTTCACAAGACGGTTCAAATACCCCGCCTTCCATCCCCAAGATCGCAGGCAAATCCCGGCTGAAGTGCAATCCTGATGCTATAAAATAAGGCAGCACCACCACGTTCTGAAACCGGGTGAGCTCATGCCAATCCGCCAAATCCGGCGCTTCATCAAGATAAACCCCCAACACCTCCCCGAA
>JAJRVS010000099.1 GCA_024277195.1 Verrucomicrobiota bacterium
AGGACCGAGTATCTCGCTACGCCGAAGCTCAATCACAGGTCGTACTGTAAGTCGACCATTCCACAGATTTTCCTCAGCACGGAAGGCATCTACACCGTTAGGGCAAAGGAGGAGGGGGACAAATAAGACAGGCTTGCAGAGATTTACAAGAGCGCATCGCACATCGGCGAGACACTGCGATCCTGAACCGACAATATCTTCTAAAAGAACTATTCTTTTCAAGCGAGGGGATACATCATGTTGGGGGGTGCTGTTTGGATTTTCCATGTATCTAATCCAGTCATCAGCAACCTGAGGATTGGGGTTTGTTGGATGTTCAGCCTCCATCTGCAGAGTTGCAAAAAAAGGTCGATGACCAACGCCCTTCAGGTGGTTAACTTTGTGAAATTCATTAATATCCATGCTGTCGGTGATCGGGCAAAACCATGTATGACGATGAATTTCCGTGTGTACCAATTCATGTAATGCAGCCACACCATTAGGCTCAAAGTTTGCCCCGACTTGAGTAGCTACCCACCGAGTAATTTCACGATCAAGCGCTGTGCGGTGGAGTGCAACAAAATCGTTGTGTGAAAAGAAGCTGATATATAATGCGTATTCCAGCAGTGTTTTCTGGTCAGCCTCATCAGTCAGATTGCCGATCCATGCTGCCAGTCGTTCCATGTAACTCGGATTGAAATCAGGGTGCTCAGCTGGCAGGTAAACACGCCATTCGTTTGCCGCGTGATAGTGGAGTTGACTGAGAATGGTTTCAAAATATGAGTCAGCCACAGCGGTTCCTGTGTTCTGTAGATCCCATTTCCGAACTGTTTCGAATAGTTCTTCCAGCGTCATGAGAACCTTCCAAGGAGTCGTTTAGCAAACTTGGCAGCTTGAGCACCAAGGGGGGGTGGCACTGCATTTCCGATGAGGCGGTATTGGCTCTTTTCGCTACCACTAAATACATAGCTGTCATCAAATCCTTGAATTCGAGCTGCCTCGCGAACCGTGAATCCCCTTTGTCGTGATGGGTGGAGGAAATATCTCGGAGAACCGAATCGAGTGTCGACTGTACAACTCGGTTTATCCCACGCGAGCCGTCGGTACTTTCCGTTGAAGGTGCCAACCAGATCGACTTCTTCGGACACTCGCCGGAGATAACCCTTCGCCACCAATCCATTAACGAGGCAATGAAAGCGCCCGCCGAGTGCAGCTTCAAGGCGAGCCAGTGAAACAGGGTCCGCATCTCCATGGTCGCGTTTACGCTTTTGCCTGCGGAGGCGACGTAAGAGTTCAAGAACAGTACGCTCGTTTTCAGTTATCGCACCGAACACTTCAGGGATATCCCAGGTTGCCACAGCGTTTTTGCCGCCGCGCACATTTGAAAGTTTCTGGCCGGCCTTGATTCTCTTGGCTATTTGCCACTCACGGCTCTGTGGGCAAAGTTTCCGGGGGTGATGGTTCTTTTGGTTCTTTAAACCTGTAAGAACAGATCGTAGGTCTCCCGCAGGTAGAGTAGGTGTACCGAAATCGATATCCCGCTGAGTTCGCCACGCAAAGAACAAGATGCGCTTCCTTAACTGAGCCATACCTAGTTCGGCTGCCCGACAGCGAACGGTCTTAGTGCGATAACCGGCCATTCGCATTGTTTCATCCAGTTCGTTCCAGTAACGAGCGTGTGCACCGGACAACGCTCCAGCGACGTTTTCTAAAACAAAGACCTTCGGGTAAATTCTCCGGGCGAGATAACCAGTCAGGGTGAGAAGGTGGTTCCGCTTGTCGTTAATCAACCGCTTTCCTGCAGTTGAGAAACCTTGGCAAGGAGGGCCAGCAATGAGTGCGTCAATACCATAAAGGGAATGCTCGTTGGGAATTCCGCCAGTAAGGTCAACGTTGTAAATATCGTCAAAAATATTGGCCTTAAAGTTCTCAACCGCTTCAGGGTCACAATCGTAAGCGCCTTGTGACCGAAACCCTTCCTGAATGAAGCCTAGGTCAAAGCCACCGCAGCCTGAGAATAGACTCGCAAATGTTAAAGTGCCGTTTTTCATACTGTTCTGAGAAGAGCCTGATTGCAACATTTTAGCAGAATATTTTGTGGCTATTTCGTCGTGCCGCAATTATTTTGAGGATTTGCTGTTCTTTCCCTGCACGAAGCCGGAATGAACAATAGGGGGTGCGCCAGAATATAAGTATCCCTTGCATCCATAGAGCACGTTGTTTCCTTACAAAACACATCATAAAGAAAAACAAAAAGGGGGTCAAGACTTCATTGAATATATTTCATAATTAATTTAATTATGTTCTGCAATTACCAATTTTCATGTAAAAAAATCCTGGGTCAGGAATGCAAAAAACGGGATTGATTTTTTTTGCAGTCAATATATTTCCAAAGCATCTTGGTTTGACCAAAACGCCACATGTCTCCTCTCGATACGTAATCTTGGCCAGCTTAATATTAGCTGGCCATTTATGTTAACAATATTGAACGTCATCAATTCGAATAAGGTGATAAGTAATCGTTTTTTAGGCCAAGGGGTCGAGAGGCATGGAGAGGGTGAAATCGGATGATTGGTGCCCAGTTTTGCGTCGCTGTCTCCTTCGGCGACTATTCTGTCCACCATAAAATTGTTGCTTGAGTATCCCTGTCAATCCACTTCAGACCCTTTTTATATGACTTTGTACTGGCTGTGATAGGGAGATAATATGCCAACTGCACTTTTGTCTCCCATCGCGCTGAATTCCACTAGCCGCTTCAGTGACTGACTATGCACCCCACTGTTCTTCGGCCCGTTGTCGGCGTTTCTATGAGATGGTTTTGGACCGATTGCAAGATTTGAAAAAAATAGTTCATCACGATAAATTCCGCCAAAGCTCAACACAAACGAAGATATGAGGTGCGGGTGGACTCGTACGTATTTTCTCCGTTGCCGGTTGATCATGTTTGAGCTATAAAAGCGGTCATGAAAAAAATATTCCTTCATTTTTTACAAAAAATCTGCCGGCCGAAAATCGCTTGTCCCAAGGGCGAGGTCTGGCCATGAAGCCGGATACGGACAACCGGGCGGCTGGCCAGGCGCAGGGCGAACAGCTTGACAGCCGGGTCATTCCGGTTATGCGCGAGGCGATTGCCATGGTCCATATGGTATGCTTCAGGGAGCTGAAAAATAAGCTGGCGGACCGGTTCAAGGATTGGGAGCCGGCGGAGTTCAGGCGGCTGGTCGGCGCGATCATCAATGATATTTTCGGCACGCCGGCCCCGGACGGCGAGTCCGTGCGGTTTGCGCGACAACACCAGAACACGGTTGAAAAGGAATTATGGGCCCTGGCCGATAACCTGGCCGACCTGCTGCCCCATTTGACCGATGCCCTGCGGATGCAGACCCTCTGCGACCACGAGCAGGGCATCAATTCCCTCCCGACCCTGCTGCGGGCCCGGACCCTCGGCGTACTCGTGGAGGAGCGACCCATCCCCATGCCGTCGACCTTCATCATCCTGGTCCGGCAGCTTGGCGCCCGGTACGGCATGCTGGAACCCATGCAGGCTGCCGAGCCCGCCTCAGAGTAAAGCATCCTGCCAAGCACCAACTAGCGCATTTTGCTCGTCCCTTGGCGTTGTTTACTTCCTGGATCCGTGAGCGTTCGAGAATGGTGCAGATGCAAGGCGGCAACGATGTTGATTATCCTAGTGTGATATCAACGAGTTGCCAACGCAGCAGATGCGCCGTTATCGGGCGCCCCGCAGGGCGGCGCGGTGCAGACCAGGAAATGCGTTTATTTGGAGATAATACAATAAATTCCAGATATTGCATGAAATATCACCTCAAGCCGTCACGGATTCAGGTACTTGACATGACTACCAGGGTCGCGCCCCAGGAACCCGCGTCTTCTCCTGCCAGCTGTAAGCCCCCTCATTAAATGAATAAGGATAGCGAGTTTTTTTCCGAGATAGTTTGACAAATTGGGATAAATATTCAAATTAATATGACCTGTTTTTCAAGGTTGTTTTTTGAATAAAAAAAGGGCGGTGAGTCTGC
>JAJRVS010000100.1 GCA_024277195.1 Verrucomicrobiota bacterium
ACATCGGGCACAGCGGGTGGAGCAGGAGTCGCCAACAGATTTTCCAACACAAACAGCCCACGCTTCACGGGTGAAGTTCGAGTGGGATTAGAGGTCACCACCAGAAAAGTGCCCTGCCGCAATAAACCACCTCTACCAGCAGAGACAGGCAGATCGACCTTGCGCATGTTCCCCCCTTTCACTCCCTCTACCCCGTACCACTTAGCCAGCCGTTCATCTAAAAAGGTATAATTAGCCGTGAGCAACTCAGTAGCAGGTCGATTTTCCTTCAGAATATGTCCAAAAAACTTTTCGGTTTCCTGTTGCATGGATTTGCGCAAAGGCACACTGAAGGCTCGCAATGCTTTGCCTAAATCTTTTTCCTTTAGCACTCGCCGCACATCGATATGAATAGTAGGCACATCGCGAGCCTGCAGCCACTGACCGACAAAGTTCTGCACGAAGCGATCCGACTTTGCATCCTTCAACATACGATCCACCTGCTTGCGAATATTTTTCCTCAGCTTACCTTCGCCCGCGAGTCGCAGCAATTCATCGTCCGGACAGGAGCTCCACAAAAAATACGACAAGCGCGAGGCAAGCGCATATTCGTCGAGCGCAACAATCTTCCCCGAGTCATTGGGATCTGGCTGAATCTCCGCCCTCATCAAAAACCGCGGACTCGAAAGAATCGCCGTGAGCGCCTGAGCTATGCCGTGCTCTAAGCGCATACCCGGCTGTGATTCCACGGCGCGAGACAGCTTTACCAGACGATCGAGCGCCGCCTGATCGACTGGACGGCGAAAGGCTTTGCTGGCAAAACGTCGCAACACCTTTTCTCGGTAAACATCTTTTTCCTTTGCTTCTTTTGGAGGAGATTTATCTGGAAAAACATAACGGAACTCGTGTGAATACGCCTTCACGCTGCCATCTAGTGGCCCCGTCATGCGAATGCTGCGAATTTGAACGGCGATTTTGTTTTCGCCTTTGTTAGGAGGATCACCCGCATCCATCGAAATGTAAAAAGCGTGAGCATTGCCCTTTTTAAGCTTCACTTTGGTTTGAAAAGAAAGAGATTTTGCATTGTCCCAGCCGACTTTGCGGCTGATCAGATCTTTTCCATCCACGCCGAATTTCAAAGTTCCCGATTGATTGGTAGCTGCTGCGGAACCAGTGATTTTGAAATCAACTCTTACTAAATATTCGCCATCGTGGTTGACCCATTTTTTTCCATAGATTTTCCGATTCGATTCCAACGGGATCCAATTCAATTTGTGATTCGGTTTGTCTTTACCTTGAAAGGATTTCACATCAAACCAGTTTATTGGGATCTGAGGTCCATTCAACGGCACCGCCTTGGCGACAATGTCCGTTGCCGCTTCGATGTATTTTTCCATCAACAACGGGGAAATACTGAGCACCGCCCCAATCGTATCAAAACCATAACCCGTGTCATCCACCGGGAAAGCATCGTTCACATCAAACGTGATCCCTAATAAATCCTTGATGGTGTGACGATATTCTTCACGGTTCAGTCGTCGAATCGTGACTAGACCAGGATCAGGATTGTTCGGATCGATTTTAAAAACCGCGCGCTCAATGAAAGCCAGCATTTTTGTGCGATCTTCATCAGAAGGCTGCTTTTTATCCGCAGGTGGCATCAAATTGGAGCGCAGGTTTTTCCACACCTCATACCACATCCCCATATTACCCAGATGCTCGCCAAGCGTATCGTAATCATCCATCACGAAGTCGCCTTTGTCCGAGCCATCGCCGTGGCAATCGTAACAGTATTTTGAGATCACAGGCTCCAGCTTGTCAGTGAAGTCTTTGTCATCAGCAGCTTTGCCAACTCCGAGAGTAAGGCACACAAAAACCACGAATACAAAAGCATGTAAAACCTTGGAAAACTTGCTATAGATAAGTAACATCATCTAATATCACAAAACACTCTTTCAACTGGAAAACAACTGGCATGATCAGGCTACTGACCGCAAAACCTTTTTTCACATCAGTTGAGATGAACTCTAGTTTATGACTATGAAAAAGCCTTTGATTTGCATTGTCCTGATGACCTTTGCCGATGATTTCGGTGCTGTGACGTCTTGCCTAGCTGATTCGGCTGCCGACTCAGCTCGACGCAAGGACATGCACTATTACATGAAAGGACGGCATATTTTTCGCAGTCAATGTAGCCCTTGTCATGGCAAAACAGGACGAGGCAATGGCCCTTGGGCGGAGAAATTAACCGATAAACCCCGCGATTTCAGGGTGGGAGTTTTTAAATTTCGCAGCACTCCCTACGGCAAACTTCCCACCAATGATGACCTGCGCCGAACCATCCGCAACGGGATCTCCGGCACCGCGATGCCCTTTTTCAAAAAGCTCACCGACGCCGATGTGAACGGGCTGATCGTCTACCTTAAAAGCCTGTCAAAACGTTGGAAGGACGAAAAAAACTATGCTGAAGCCATCCCAATGCCAAAAACTCCAGCGTGGTTCAAAGACAAACAACAACTCACCGTCCATTCACAACGTGCAGCTAGTAAATTTGCGGAGCTCTGTGCCGCCTGCCACGGCCCAAAAGGGAATGGTGATGGCCCAGCCGCAAAAGGTCTGATAGACGTATGGAAAAACCCGATCACTCCCGCTGATCTAAGCAACGAACATCACAAGAGCGGCGACGCCCCATCCGACCTATACCGCACCATAGCCAGCGGGCTCGACGGCACGCCCATGTTAGGCTTCTATCAGACTCTCAAAGAAGATGAAATATGGAACCTAGTCGCCTTCATCAAGCACAACGAAGTCAAAGGCCAGCGAGTAGATGTCAAATAACTAGGGATTTAGAACAACTACAGCACCAAAGGATAAGTGAACATTTTTCTAAAATGATGGTCACACATGGCTTGATCACTTCACCTATGAAAATATCCATCTTCAAAAAAAGCCTGCTGCTGCTGGCGACAGCTCTCATTGCAGCTTCTTGTCAGGATCAGGATAAAAAACACCTCTTGCCAATCAAAGCACTTCGACCGAGCCCCTGCCCCCTTTAATCACCACGGAAGGCAAAACGGACAAGATCTACCGCAAACGTTTCGAACTACCTCGTACGGTTTTCACTCATGGCAACATGATCAAACCCGGAGTGGTGCATGGACTCAAAGAACAGGACAACTTCCTCACCCTGTATATCGCTGCGATCGATAATGAGAAAAAAAGCTACCAAGCCGAGGGCTTTTCTTACACCATTCTTCTTCCTGGCTTCGTCCAAATTCTAGATGCGGAAAAAAATGGGCTCACCATCAGCAAAACCACCCTCGAGGGCAAAGCTTACCAAAAAATCGAACGCAGTCTCGACGCCAAAAAGGTGCAAGCTCGCTGCCTGAAAGCTGCTTATGGCATCGATCAAACTTTGTGGTATCGAGTGGATGAAAAAAAAGTTCCAACAGCAGCTCAACTGCTTCGCATCACCCTCAACTACCAAGGCAAGCCCGTCA
>JAJRVS010000101.1 GCA_024277195.1 Verrucomicrobiota bacterium
CCGCATAGACGTCCGCCTTTTCCGTCCCTTCTTGAGCAAAAGCCTGATCAAGGCAAATCACATAAGCGGCAGCCACTAAAACCACCACTTGGAACGCTCTCCCAAAGCTCATCACTTGCCCACGCAAAACAGTTTGTTATTAGCGCGGATAAACAAATTCCCTTGCGCTGCCACAATCGGCGAACGGATAAAAGTGCTCTGAGCCACTCCCATGTTCGACTCGCTGATCAACTCAAACTGATCACCCGCTTTCACCACAAACACCTCACCCAAATGACTGATGATATAGATTTTCCCATCCGCACCAGTCGGCGAAGCTTCCAGCTTCACTTTGGCATTCAACTTCTCACTCCACAGCACTTTGCCGCTTGTGGGTTCGATGCAGCTGATCACTTTTTTACGCCCGTTGAGCAGATAAAAACGTCCTTGATAATATAAAGGAGTCGGCACATCCGCCGCCACCAACTTGCCCTCGCTCTTCCAAGCAATCGCGTCGTCTCCCAAAGTGCCCGATCCCCCTGCCTTGATCCCATAGGCCTGTGCACTTTTAGGTCCACAAACCAAAACCGTGCCATCACCATAAACCGGCGAAGGCACCAAGCGCCAATATTTTTCCTTGTCCGGATTCCATGTACCCCAACGCCACAACTCTTTGCCGGTCTGCGGATCATGACTGGTCAAATAATCACCCCCCACCACCAACAATTCCTTGCGTCCGTTATGCTCACTGGGCACCGGAGTCGAAAAGGCTTCGCGTGATTCCATCAAAGCCGGAGTCTGACGAATGTGCCTCCACTTTTCCTTACCCGTCGCCGGATCCATCGCCAGAAGGTAGGACTCGTTGATGCGATCCTTAAAACCTTTGTCATCCACCGCCACATCGCGCTGCAAAACCTGGAGATACAAAATGCCATCCCACAACACTGGGCTGGTCGAGAAAGTCCACCCAAAAGCAAAGGTGCCATAGTCCTTCTGAATGTTACGCGCCCAGATTTCCTTACCATCCAGATCATAAGCAACCAAATCCCCCGTGCCGGAGAAAAAGAACACCGTCTTGCCATCGGTCACTGCCGAAGGAGCCGCGTAAGTGCTGCGGTCATCCTGACGCATTCCTTTGCCAAAAGGTTTTTTCCAAAGCACTTTGCCCGTCTTGCGATCCAACTTCATCGCCACCACTCCATCCACCGATTCGTCGATCGATGTCAGATAAATGCCATCCTGCCACACAATCGGTGCCGATGCCCCGTCACCCGGTAAATCAACTTCCCATAACAGATTTTCAGTCTTAGAAAACTTATCAGGAAATCCTTTTTCACTAGTCGAACCGTTATTGTTAGGACCACGCCAATTCGGCCAATTCTCAGCAGCAGCAGTGAAAGTAAACGCCAGACTTGCAGCGACGAGCACATGGGAGGTTTTGAGTATTTTTTTCATATCAATTCTATCGAAAATTTCACACTACAGGGCATTTCTAAATTGAGAATACTTCTTCACTATCAGTGATTATCAGTGAAATCAGTGTTTATAATTTTTTTGTCGTATAGTTTCAGCGACCAACCCATGCATAAACTCTATTTATCCATCCCAGCCTTCACATATCAGCTTAGTCCCTGCGAGCACGCAAAAAAGTGGGCACATCCAAATCCTGCCCTTCCACGATCGTTGGATCGGTTTTAGCAAAACGACCTTTTGCCGTCGGTTCAAGCTCCAACACCCCTTGTTTCCGGGGGCCGCTTTTGCCTGGTTTTTCATCACCGCTTTCACCCTTTCCCAAATCGGGAAAATCATCCGAATCGGCTTGGGAAATATCTTCATCGGTCTGCTCTTCAGCAGAATCCTCAAGATCTTCTTCAAGCTCCTCCTCATCGTCTTCATCTTCATCTTCTTCGGGCGCATCCACCCGACTCAGGGTGATCTCTTGATCCCCATCGTCACCTGCTGCCGCAGAAAGAATCACATCGGCCACGTTCACCTTTTCTTCATCTCCTTCTTCCTCCTCATCCCCCACATCAAAAATGCTCGCCTCCTCATCTTCATCCGCCTCGTCATCGCCATCAGCCTCATCCAAAGCGTGCACAATCAACTCATCCTCAGCCTGACCCGCTTGCTGATCTTGCATGCTCTTTTTCGCCAAATCGCGAATTGACATAGGCAAGGACGGCTTCTTCTGCTCTTGTTGCGCTGGAACTTCCTCCTCCGGTTCATCAACCTGCTGCTCCTTTTCAATCGAAACAGCAAGCTCCTCCTCGACTTCTACCGCCCTCTCCTCATTCTCTTCTTCGTCATCTATTTCAAATGGCGATACCTCCGCTGCAACTTCTTCAGGTTCAACGTCCGCTTCAACCTCAGGTTCGTGGTCTTCTTGCTCATCAACCGGTTCATCCGTCGGCAAGTCAACCTCATCAGAGCCTTCGTCCACATTCACTGGAGTCAAACCTAACAGACTGGCCATGCCCTGACCAGGCACCGCTTCTTCCGGCACCTCATCCACTGCGGGTTCCTCTTCGATTTTATCAATTTCTTCTATCGCCGAAACTAAATTCTCGCTTTCTTCCTCGATCAAATCAGGCACTTCTACCTCCTCAACTGGATCAGTTTCAAGTTCAGGCTCGGGCGCTGCCGCTTCAAGCTCTTCCGCTTCTGGCTCATCATCCAAATCCTGCTCGGATTCAACAATGGTCTCCGCAGCCGACTCTTCCGCCTCATCAAATTCTTCAATTTGCTGATTGATGCTCTTGAGTTCTGCTTCAATTTCCGAAATTTCTTCCTCCAACCCTGATGGCAAGTCCTCCGCATCCACCTTAAGTTCAACCCCACTCTCCACTTCTTCCTCTTCGACGACCTCTTCAGCTTCTTCTGCGATAATTTCATCCTCTTGCTCATCGTTGGCATCGTTGAGCGACTCCTGATCTGCCGACACCTCTTGTTCCAATTCAGGCTCTGGATCAATTTCGTCGATCTCCTCCTCAGCCTGGCCAGGCTCCTCAACCTCTTGCTCTTCCTCAGCGACCTCTTCCTCAGCGACCTCTTCCTCAGCGACCTCTTCCTCAGCAGAAATCTCATCAGCGGCTTCCGCAGTAGCCGCTGATGAGATTTCTGCTGATTCTTCGTCGTCGCCGACAACTGTTTCAGTTTTTTCTATTTCTTCAGATACACCCGTGTCCGTTAATTCTTCCGTCCCATCGGCATCGTCCTCCACCTGAAGCTCTGCTCCAGGCTCCGCGTTCAGCTCCAACTCATCCGGCGGAGGCGGGGCGGCGCCAGCGCCCCCCTTTGTCTCTACCTTAGCTGAGGACTTTCCCGGCTTTGCCGAACCTCCCCCTCCTCCATCATCATCGTCTCCATCATCATCACTGCCCGAATCATCCTTCGTCAGGGCTTTTTTTTTATCCTCTTCCTTTTTTCTTCTGCTCCCGCTCGGGCCGATTTTTTCACTCGACACCGAAGAGATCAAAGTCACCGCCAAACTGTTGCCTAGCTTTTTATCAGTGCCCACCCCGAATAGAATCTGAGCCTGATCACTGACATGTTTGGCCAGTTCGCCCATAAGAATTTCCACTTCATAAAGCGTCAACGAATCACCTCCGGAAATGTGAATCAACACATTCTCAGCAGAATCCATCAAGTAAGTTTTATCAATCAACGGACTCTTCAAGGCCTGCGCCAGAGCTTCCTGTGCGCGGTTATCACCTTTAGCCAAACCGAAGCCAAACAGACAACGGGAATCGCGATTGCGCAATGCCGTCAGCAAGTCATCCATGCCCAGACGGATGATACCCGGCTGAGTCACCATGTTGGTTGTCGCAAGAATACTCTGACTGATCAGTTTATCCGCAGCGGCAAAAGCCTGCTGAATGCCCTCCTTGGCCACCAGCAACTCACCCATGCGGTCATTTTCAAAAGTCACCACCGCATTGGCGTATTCTCCGATCCCCTTGAGCGCGTCGGTCGCCTGCTCCATGCGTCGTTTTCCCTCAAAACCAAAAGGCAAGGAAGTGAAGGCCACCAGGAAAGCGCCTTCTTCACGGGCGATACGGCAAACCTCGGGCGCAGCACCCGATCCCGTTCCCCCGCCTAGTCCGACACAAACAAAAACCATGCTGTAACCGCGCACCGCATCGCGGATCTCACCTTCAGCTTCCAAGGACGCCTCACGTCCCAGCTCAGGATCACCACCAGCGCCCATTCCCATCAGCAATTCTTTACCCAATTGGATTTTATTGCTCGATACAGAAGTCGAAAGTGCCCGAACATCGGTGTTGATCGTCAGCAGATCTCCAGCCTCACTGCCTTCGAGAGCCATTCGATCCAGCACATTGGCCCCGGATCCACCCACTCCGATTATTTTGACGGAGAAGCCGTTAGCCTCTGGAATCTCCGTTTGTTCACTCACGTTATATTCTATCATAAATCGTTTTACCTTTCTGCGTCACAAATCAAACAGAGCCTTGGCCCATAGATCAAATCTTTTTTATCCTTTTTACACAATTAGAAAAAATTCCCCAAATGACTTATTCAACGCCCCCCTCCAAATATTCCTGCCAAAGTATGCCCCAATGCCCTGATTTTTCCCTTATGCGGCCGTTGTTCATCCAATAATTGCGCATAACGAACCAAGCCAACCGGCGTAGCGTATTGGGGATTTTCAAAAATAGCCGCCGGTCCTGTCATCTTCGCCGCACTGCCTCTTTGCACCGGAAGTCCAAAACATCCTCGGTCAATTCTTCGATTCCATCCATCAAACTGGTTCCGCCAGTCAAATAAATGCCTTTGCCCACTCGCGGCAAATAGCCGGTACTGGCCAGACGTTTATAGATAAGCTCCAAAATCTCCTTCAAGCGCATGGTGATCACTTGATTCACCAAAGACTTCTCGACCTCGCCCCCGGCATAATGACTGCCCGCCTCCAAATCGACCACCCCTTCGACTTCCGCCGCTCCATGCCCGACACTGCCTTCCTCCAATTTCAGCTTTTCCGCTTTGGACATCGGCACTTTTAATACCACCGACAAGTCATTAGTGATATGATCCCCACCCAATCCCAAACTGCCCGATGCCATCACCGCCCCGTCGAGATACAAAATATAATCCGCCGTGCCACCACCAATATCAATCAACACCGCCCCCTGTTGTTTGGCCTCCCGATTGAGCACCACCTGCGCCGCAGCCAAAGGAGAAAATACAATGTCTTCCACCTCCATCGGTATCTCACGCACGCAGCGAATCGTATTCTGAATGCGGTTTTTCACTCCGTGGATGATATGATAATCCGCTTGCAGTTTTTGCCCCAGCATGCCCACAGGATTGAGCACCTTGTCTTGATCATCCACGTAATAATGCTGCACGATGGTATGCACCACCGCATTTTTATCCGGTATGGCAACATCACGCGCGATTTCTTTCACTTCCTCCAAATCCACACTGGAGATCTCACTGTTCTCATCCGCCACCCGAATGCAACCACAATTGCTCAGACTCTCGATATGTGATCCGGTCACTGCCAGACAAACCCCGTCCACCATCATGTCACTACGATCCTCGGCATTCACCAAAGCATCGTGCAGACAGGTTTGAGCTGCAGCAAAGTCCACAATCTCTCCCTTTCGAACCCCCGACGACGGGTGTTGCCCCACTCCAAGAATTTTGATCGCGCCATCACCGCGCACTTCTCCCACGACCACACAGATCTTGGAAGTCCCGATTTCGAGCCCAACGTAAATATTCGACTTTGCCATACTCTTACTCAGCCATACCCTTAATTACGGGACGATAACCGGATCAGCGCAAGTATCAATACTTCAACTTCTCTTTACTTCCTTTTTGCTCGTTTTTTCCTCTCCATCATCCTCACTCTCCCCTTCCAACTCTACCGGTTTGGCAACCGGAGGCTGGTAATAGGTCACCGGAATATTTCTTCTCACCCGCAAATTCACCGTAGCCAACAGTTTTCCATCAGCCCGGGTACGCTCCAAAATAGTGCGCAAGTCAATCAAGGCCTCCTGCATATCCGACAACCCAAACACCACTTCCATGCGATTGCTATACCGAGCCTGCAATGAATACGAATTAGTAGCCACCACCTCCACTATCTCCAAGCCCTCGCCCTTCAATAACAAACTACTCACCTCCATCAATTCGAGCGCCGCTCTGATAATTGGCGAATCCGTCATCGTGCCCTGCTCGGACACATACACATCATTCACCTGGATCACCGGCAAACTCGCCAACCGGGCCGTCACTGCCTCGCACTTGACCAAATCCCCCTTTTCGCCAATCAACCATCCATTTCCCTCTTTATAAGGCTCAATCCCCTGAGCCGGACAAGCCAACCAAGCTATCGGGCGAGCCTCCTCGATCACAATGATCAACTTATCAGGGAATTCACGCGATACCTCCACTTTGGAAACCAGCGGAATTTCGCTCAACCGATCACGCATGCCTTTCAAATCAATCCCCATCATCTTCATCCCCTGCTCTACCCCGGCCAC
>JAJRVS010000102.1 GCA_024277195.1 Verrucomicrobiota bacterium
GCGGTTGAACCGTTGAATTGTTGAACTGGCTCCGCCGTTGAATCGCTTAAATCAAATCAACGCTTCAACCATTCAACGATTCAACCATTCAACCATTCAACCATTCAACGATTCAACCATCAGCCCTATCGATTTTTCAACAGGGTCTGATGTGGTTATATCAGTTGAGAACCTAAGCAAATACTACCGCCTCGGCTCCATCGGCGGCAAAACCCTCCGCGAAGACATGAGTCGCTGGTGGGCCAAGTTCCGTGGCCAACCCGACCCAACCCTTCCGATTGATTACGCTAATACGCTATCAGAAACAAACAACGCCGCACCAAGCACCACGAACCAAGCTCATTACCTCAGCACTTCTACCCTCGGAACTCCGCCTTACGCCCTGAGCCTTCAGTCTTTCACAATTCAACATTCAAAACTCAAAATTAAGGTTACATCCCTAACATCTTTGCGTGAAAACAAAATGAACAAAAAAATACCTCAAGAACCCGCCCCGGTGGCGGATGAGCAATGGGACATGATCATCCGGCCGGTGTCCGGCTGGTTCGATATTCATCTCTCGGAGTTGTGGCGATATCGCGACCTGATCATGCTTTTCGTCCGCCGCGATTTTGTCGCCGTGTACAAGCAGACCATCCTCGGACCGCTCTGGTACCTGATCCAACCGCTGATGACCACCCTGGTTTTCACGGTCATCTTCGGCAAGGTGGCCAAGATCCCCACCGACGGCCTGCCGCCGGTGCTTTTCTATCTCTCCGGGGTTGTGGCCTGGCGCTATTTTGCCGACTGCCTGACCAAAACCTCCAACACCTTTGTCGGCAATGCCGGTATCTTCGGCAAGGTCTATTTCCCCCGGCTCACCGTACCGTTGGCCGTGGTGATCAGCAACCTCATCTCCTTTGCGATCCAGTTTGCCTTGTTTCTCGGTTTTGTGGCCTATTATTATCTGCAGGGCGCTGCCATCCATCCCCAGCCCCTGCTCTTTGTCTTCCCGCTTCTGATTCTGCAGATGGCCGCCTTGGGACTGGGGTTCGGGATTATCGTCTCTTCCCTTACCACCAAATACCGCGATCTCACCCAACTGGTCGGTTTCGGGGTCCAGCTCTGGATGTACGCCACCCCCATTGTCTATCCCACCTCTCAAATCCCGGAGAGATATCAGTGGATCATGGCCCTGAACCCCATGGCCCCGGTGATCGAGACCTTTCGTTATGCCTTCCTCGGCGCCGGCACGGTCAACGGCGCCAGCCTGGCCATCAGTGGCGTCACTACCCTGGTGATCCTGGCCATCGGCATCATTCTGTTCAGCCGGATCGAGAAGAGTTTTATGGATACGGTATAAAGGTTGTGAAAAGTGAAATGTGAGTTGTGGAGAAATGGTTTGGAAGCCATGGCAGCTGCCTGAAAACTATGCCGAGGCCACAGGCAAAACAAATATGCGTAAGATTATTGATACTAGCGGAGAAGTTATATGTTCGTAGGAAAAACATTATTAATAACTGGCGGTACAGGTTCGTTTGGCAATGCTGTTCTTCGACGTTTTTTGAATTCAGATATAAAAGAGATTAGGGTATTTAGCCGGGATGAAAAAAAACAGGAAGATATGCGCATCAGCCTGACCAACAAAAAAGTGAAGTTTTATATCGGGAATGTTCGTGACCTTGAAAGTATTATGCCGGCCATGGAAGGGGTGGATTATGTTTTCATGGCGGCTGCCTTAAAACAAGTTCCTTCATGTGAATTTTATCCTCTGGAGGCGGTAAAAACCAACATACTCGGCACAGAAAACGTCTTGAACGCGGCCTTGGCCAAAGGAGTCGAAAAGGTCATTGCCTTAAGCACCGACAAGGCGGTTTACCCTATTAATGCTATGGGGATTTCCAAGGCCATGATGGAAAAATTGGTTGTGGCCAAATCCCGCTTTATTTCCCCTCAAAAGACGACCTTCTGTTGCACTCGCTACGGCAATGTCATGGCTTCACGTGGGTCGGTCATTCCTCTCTTTATCAAATTGATTAAAGAGAGGAAGCCGTTGACCGTTACCGACCCCAACATGACCCGATTTTTGATGTCCATTGAAGATGCCGTTGATCTGGTTCTCTACGCCTATACGAAGGGTCGGCAGGGTGACATTTTTGTCCAAAAGGCACCAGCCTCGACTATTGGTGACTTGGCGCAGGCTCTTAAAGAACTGTTTGGTGGTGACAACGAGATCAAGATTATTGGTACTCGTCACGGTGAAAAACTCTATGAGACGTTGTTGACCCGTGAAGAGATGGCCCATGCCGAAGACCTGGGGGGATACTATCGTATTCCCGCTGACAACCGAGATCTCAACTACAACAAGTATTTTATCGAGGGTCAGCAGGAAGTTTCGCAGGCCGAGGACTATAATTCACATAATACCGATCGTCTGAGCGTGGAAGAGGTTAAGGAGAAACTGCTCAAGCTCGATTACGTACGGCGTGAGTTAGCTGTATGAAAGGACACGGGCTGTGGTTTTCTGACCGAAGTTGACTGATTTTTCTTTGAGGGGTGGACATATAAAAACTATTCTAGTAACAGGGGCCGCAGGTTTTATTGGTCGCAACCTCGTCACTGCGCTGAAGTGTCGTACTGATGTTGTTTTAAGAACCTTTGGTCGTCAGGATGGTCTTTCGGTTCTTGAGACAGTCCTTGATGAGGCGGACATTATTTTTCACCTCGCCGGTATCAACCGACCGGAGGAAGACGAAGAGTTTGTCTCCGGCAACGTCGGCCTGACTCGAGAAATCATTGGATATCTTAAAAAAACAAGCAGAACTCCGATGATCATCTATTCTTCATCCTCTCAGGCGTCTCTTGATAACCCTTATGGCCGGAGCAAGAAGGTCGCAGAGGAGGTACTTCTTGATTACAAACGCCGTACTGGTGCGTCTGTATACATCTATCGCCTTCCTGGCGTGTTTGGGAAGTGGTCGCGCCCTAACTACAACAGCGTGGTCGCCACTTTTTGTCATAATATTGCCCGAGGGCTTGATATCACCATATCCGATGCCGACAGAGAACTAGAATTGGTGTATATAGACGATGTCGTCACCGCATTTTGTAAACACTTGGATGATGAAAGAGAATCAACTCAGCAATTCTTAACTATTACACGCTCATTTCGTATAACTCTAGGCAATCTTGCCAACCGGATTCGCCAGTTACACGCGGTTCGTAAGACCCTTGTGGTCCCGGATCAGGCTGACGACTTTATGAAATGTCTTCATGCCACCTACCTTTCATTTTTACCTGAAGACGCTTTTGCCCATCCAATCAAACTCAATGTCGACAATCGTGGCTGGCTTTTTGAACTAATCAAGTCAAAACATTTTGGTCAGATCTTTGTTTCCAAAACATTGCCAGGCATTACGCGCGGCTGCCACTACCACAATACAAAAATTGAAAAATTTTGTTTAATCCAAGGTGAAGGAGTTATCCGCTTTCGTCACATGGTTTCAGACAAAGTTCTTGTATATCCTGTCAATGGAATTGACATTAAGGTTGTCGACATTCCGCCCGGTTACGCCCATTCAATTGAGAATATCGGATCAACCGAGATGATTGTTTTGTTCTGGGCCAACCATGTTTTCGATCCAGAAATACCGGATACAACTTACTGCGAGGTGTAGCCGTGAAAAAAATGAAAATCATGACCGTTGTCGGGACCCGGCCGGAAATAATTCGTTTGTCTCGGGTGATGGCGGCCTTGGATAAATATGCAGAGCATGTCTTAGTGCATACAGGGCAGAATTATGATTTTGAGTTAAACGAGATTTTTTTCCAAGATCTGGAAATTCGCAGGCCCGACTATTTTCTCGAAGCCGCTGGTGCCAATGCTGCAGAAACGATTGGGAATACCATCATCAAATTGGACCCGATATTGGCAAGTGTCGAGCCGGAAGCGCTACTGGTGCTTGGTGATACCAACAGTTGTTTGGCGGCCATCCCTGCCAAGCGTCGCAAAATTCCAATTTTTCACATGGAGGCCGGAAATCGATGTTTTGATCAGCGGGTACCAGAGGAGATAAACCGAAAGATCGTTGACCACATCAGCGACATCAATCTGCCCTATAGCGATATTGCCCGGGAGTATCTTCTGCGTGAGGGTTTGCCTGCGGATCGAGTGATCAAAACCGGAAGTCCGATGTTCGAGGTGCTGCAGTACTATGCCGCCAAGATCGATGCTTCAGAGGTGTTATTGCGTTTGAAATTGACCCGATTCGATTATTTTGTGGTCAGCGCTCATCGAGAGGAAAATATTGAACCCAAACAAAATTTTGAAAAACTGATCGTAATATTGAACACCCTTGCTGAGCGGTATGGGATGCGAGTAATCGTTTCCACCCATCCACGGACCCGCAACCGGGTCGATAGGCTGGGCGTTAAGTTGCATGAAAAGGTTGAGATGCTCAAACCTCTCGGTTTCACTGATTACGTCCAGTTAGAGAAGAATGCCTTTGCAGTTCTCTCCGACAGCGGCACTATTAATGAGGAATCCTCAATATTAAATTTTCCCGCATTGAATATCCGTGAGGCCCACGAACGACCAGAAGGGATGGAAGAGACTGTAGTGATGATGACCGGGCTGGAACTTAATAGAGTACTCCACGGGCTAGAGATACTAAAAACACAGCCAAAGGGTAGGCAGCGGTTATTAAGGTTGGTGGCTGACTACAGTATGCCGAACGTATCGGAAAAGGTTTTAAGGATCATTGTTAGCTACACCGACTATGTGAAAAGGACAGTTTGGAAGGAATAACATCTTGGTTTTGTAACTATGTGTCGCTTTGATGGATCACAAATATATCCAAACCTGAACTTTCGGTGATGTCCCCATATCATTGACGCAACGCTGGGTAGGCCAGCAGTTCAGAGAACGTCCACCGATGATCCGCCACGTTCGCCGCCATGGCCGGTGTTTTGGGCCTGAAGATCCGATCCTCGCCACGACTGA
>JAJRVS010000103.1 GCA_024277195.1 Verrucomicrobiota bacterium
CAAGCCATGATCACATCGGGGTCGCCGCCTTTGTCGTTGCTCGCCCATTCCCAGATGCCGGCACCGGTGGTGCAGTGTTTGATCGCGGCGTCCATGTCCAACCATTGCGGCTGAGCCTGCTTGCCGGCGACAATGACGTTGATGTAGTTGCGGCTACGCAAACAATGGTCGGTGACACAGAGCAGGGTATTGGCATCAGGCGGGAAATAGACGCGAATCACTTCGGATTTTTTGTTCACCACATGATCGATGAAACCGGGGTCTTGATGACTAAAGCCGTTGTGATCTTGTCTCCATACATGTGAGGTGAGCAAGTAGTTGAGCGAGGCAATCGGGCGCCGCCACGGGATTTCGCTGCGGGTCACTTTGAGCCACTTAGCATGTTGGTTGACCATAGAATCCACAATGTGGATGAAAGCTTCGTAACAGGAAAACAATCCATGACGTCCGGTCAGCAGATAGCCTTCCAACCAACCTTGACAAGTGTGCTCACTGAGAATTTCCATCACCCGACCGTCCAAGGCCAGATGAGCATCGGGATCGTCGTCTTCGGGCAGACGCTCAGCGTTCCACGCGCGTCCAGTGACGGCAAACAAAGCTCCCAGGCGATTGGACGCAGTTTCATCAGGGCCGACAACACGGAAATTCTTTTCAGCGGAGTTGCGCTGCATGATGGCTGCGAGAAATTTTCCCATCACCCTGATGGATTCATCGAAGGCGCCACCAGGGCGATCCACCGTGACGGCCAAGTCCCGAAAGTCTGGCATTTTTAGATCTTTCAACAAAGCGCCACCATTCGCGTGAGGGTTGGAGCCCATGCGCTTGATGCCGCTAGGAGCCAGAGCCGCCAACTCAGGTAAAAGACGACCTCTTTCATCGAACAATTCTTCGGGACGGTAACTGTGCATCCATTTTTCGAGCAACTGCAGATGGGATTTGTTTTCCACCACTTGAGCAAAGGGCACTTGATGCGAACGCCAGTAATTTTCAGCGCGCAAATCATCGACGTACTCGGGACCGGTCCAACCTTTGGGCGAACGCAGTACGATCATCGGCCAAACGGGGCGCTGGGTCTCGCCTTCTTCGCGTGCCTTTTTCTGAATCGTACGAATTTCTTCAAACACGGTTTCCAGTGTTTTTGCCATCAAGTGATGCATCGTTTGCGGATCACTGCCTTCGACAAAATGGGGTTTGTAGCCGTAACCAAGGAAGAGATTTTCTAATTCCTCATGTGGGATGCGGGCGAGTAGGGTGGGGTTGGCTATTTTATATCCGTTGAGATGTAAAATAGGCAGCACGGCACCATCCGTGACAGGGTTAAGAAATTTGTTAGAGTGCCAGGCTGTCGCCAGTGGACCAGTTTCCGCTTCGCCATCGCCGACTACGCAAGCGGTGATCAAATCAGGATTATCAAAAACAGCCCCAAATGCGTGAGACAGCACATAACCCAGCTCTCCGCCTTCGTGGATCGATCCAGGAGTTTCGGGGGCAACATGACTGGGGATACCCCCGGGAAAAGAAAACTGTTTGAAAAGTTTTTGCATGCCCTCTTCATCTTGAGAGATTTCTGGATAAAACTCACTGTAAGTGCCTTCCAAATAAGTGTTAGCTACCAAACCGGGGCCACCGTGTCCGGGGCCGGCCAAGTAGATGATGTTGTGCTGATCTTTTTTGATCAGACGATTGAGATGAGCATAGATGAAGTTGAGACCCGGGGTGGTTCCCCAGTGACCAAGCAATCGGGGTTTCACGTGCTCAGGCGTGAGCGACTCTTTGAGCAGAGGATTATCCAAAAGATAAATCTGCCCGACAGAGAGATAGTTGGCGGCACGCCAATAGGCGTGAATCAAATCAACCTCAGACTGAGAGAGTGGTGAATCCCCGTCGAGGGGTGTTTTGCTATTGCTTATTTGTGACATGATTTTGCTTAAACAAAAGGCAGGGCAGATGTTCGCGGACTGAAGCGTTGCCGCACTGTATAGCTATCTAGAACTAGAACACGCGCTTTCCTCTATTTTTACAAGCATCGAAAGGCAAATTTAACGTCACCAAAGATTCAGGATCTGTGATTAGGTAGAAAGTGAAACTTTTCAAAATGAGAATTCCGTAGTATTTAAAAGGAATGCCTGCTGAAGCGAATAAAAGGTTGTGTGATATCGGAGAGGATGAGTTGATCGCTCGTCTGATCGCGGGTTTGCGCATGGATGACAGCGTGCTTTGCGGACCGGGCGATGACTGTGCGGTGCTGACGGGCGCTTCTCCTGAGTGGCTCGATTTATTAAAAACCGACGTCGTCGTCGAGCACGTTCATTTTGCAAGCGATGCCGACCCAGAGCAGGTGGGTTGGAAAGCTTTGGCCCGTCCGCTAAGCGATATCGCTGCGATGGGAGGATTGCCTACGGCTGCGGTGGTGACGATTGTGACTCCAGACCACTTACCATTGAGTCAGGCTGTAGGCTGGTATAGAGGCATGCAAAAAGTGGCGCAGACTTATGGATTCAGCGTGGTGGGTGGGGAAAGCTCGTCGAGTCCGGCGGACCATGCGGTGATCTCTGTATCGATGACAGGGCGAGTGGAGCCGGATCGTTGTATTTATCGTTCGGGTGCCAAACAGGGGGATGCCATCTTGGTGACCGGGCGCTTGGGCGGCTCTTTGCCTTCGGGCAGGCATTTGAATTTCCAGCCTCGTTTGACGGAATCCAGGTGGTTGGGAGAATTTTTTAAAATCAACGCGATGATGGATTTGAGTGATGGTCTGGCAAAAGATTTACCAAGGATGATGAAACTCAGCAAGATGGGTTATCATATCAATGTGGAGAATCTACCCTGTCACCATGGAGTGGATGCTCAAGCGGCGATGGGCGATGGTGAAGACTACGAACTGCTATTCACTGTCACTAGGGAGCTAGTGCCCGAGCTGCTGATGGCGTGGCAACAACAATTTGCGGATCAGCTTGATTTGACCGTAATTGGCGAAGTGGTCGCCGCTACGAAATCTGACGGTCAACTGTCAGGCGGTTGGGATCATTTTGACAATAAGAAATCTTCCTCCACATCTAGCTAATGGAACATCAAGTCGCATCAGCAGAAGAGACGATGGCCTTTGCGCAACAGCTGGCAGGGCAACTGCAAGTCGGCACGGTGATTGGCTTGGTTGGCGATCTCGGTGCGGGCAAAACGCATTTTGTCAAAGGTCTGGCGCGCGGCTTGGGCAGTGACTCACCGGTCTCAAGCCCGACTTTTACTTTGGTGCACGAATATTCTGATGGGGTCTGTCCCCTTTACCATTTTGATTTCTACCGAGTGGATCACGCGCAGGAGATCGAAGGCATCGGCTGGGATGAATACCTCGACGAGGCGGGTATTGTGGTAGTAGAGTGGGCAGATCGGTTTCCCGCTTTGATGCCGCAGAACACCCAATGGTGGCAAATCAGCATCGGTGAGGGCGATGCACGCACCCTTCAGCTACTCAAACAAGCCCCACAACCCGCAGCCAATCATCCGTGATATGATTTTAGCCATCGAAACCTCAACCCAGCAAGCCAGTCTGGCTTCGTTGCAAAAACAAAGCGGTGAAGTGCTGTGGCAGGCACAGTTCGAATCAGACCGTTTGCACAATGCCAAAATTTTTGATCCGGTAGCCGAAGCCCTGGAGCTTTGCCGGGATAAATTGGAGCGTATTGTAGTGGGACTTGGTCCCGGAACCTACAGTGGAATCCGTGTGGGGATCGCGGTGGCGAATGGATTGGGGATTGCCTTAGATGTGCCAGTAGGCGGCTTGGCCTCAATTGCAGTGCTTGCGGAAGAAGAAGATTTTATAGTCACTGGTGATGCGCGGCGTTCTTCCTACTATTTGGCTCGAATTCAACAGCAGTGCTTGCAAGGCGAACCCGAGTTAATGGATCATCAATCCTGGTTATCCCGGATGGACGAACTGCGGCAGCAAGGTTTGGCAATTTTCAGCACCGAAAATGCACTGTGCAATGATCCTAAATCCCCGATTCAATTACGCACACCGCAAGCAACAGCCCTGGCACGCCAAGTGGCCGTTATGGATAATGACGAATGGGATAAGCTCACTCAGCAAGCCTTACAGCCAGTTTACCTGCGTGCGCCTTACATCACCCAGCCCAAACAGCGCCCCGGGGATATCAAAACGAAGTGAACTTTTGTAAATATCAAATGCTGAACGAATCGATTAACCTTGTAATTTATCCAACAGGTGGATAAATTGCAAAGATGTTAACGCGTTTTGCTCATAAAGAAGTATTTGATGCCCTCGAAAGACAAGCCGCAGTTGCTTTGCTCGGTCCACGACAAGTAGGAAAAACAACCCTCGCTTATTGGTTCGTAAAAGAGAGGAATGCTCTGTACCTGGATCTTGAAAATCCGGATGACCGGAGAAAACTTGATAACTCCTCGTTTTTTTTGGGGAACTACAAAGACCGCTTGGTCATTCTGGATGAAATCCATCGCATGCCCAACCTGTTTCCAATTCTACGGGGTGTCATCGACCAAGGGCGCCGTCAAGGTTTACGAAATGGACGTTTTCTGCTGTTGGGGTCGGCATCTCTGGATCTTCTCAAACAAGCAGGTGAAAGCCTTGCTGGAAGAATCCGATATGTAGAGCTGCCAGGGTTTTTGATAAACGAAATCGAGCCATCTAATGAGGATCGACAAAAACTCTGGGTGCGGGGAGGGTTTCCAGATAATTATCTGGCAAACTCAGACGAAGACAGCTTTTTGTTACGCAAGGATCTCCTGCAAACATATCTCGACCGTGATGTGCTAATGTTCAGCCCCCGCATCCCAGCGGAGACATTATTCCGTCTATGGACTATGCTGGCACACAACCAATCGCAGTTGTTAAACGCAGCCGCACTTGGAAAATCATTACAGACCAGCACCCAAAGCGTCACTCGTTATTTGGATTTGCTGGTTGACCTGTTGTTGGTAAGAAGGCTCACCCCATTTGCCGTCAATACCAAAAAACGCCTAGTCAAAGCACCCAAAGTATACATTCGTGACTCAGG
>JAJRVS010000104.1 GCA_024277195.1 Verrucomicrobiota bacterium
ACCAAGGGCTATATTTCCGATGTGCTGGCCGAAGCGGCGATGAAGTTTATTGAGAAAAACCGTGAGCAGCCTTTTTTTTGTTACCTGCCTTTTAACGCTCCGCATACGCCGATTCAGGTAGCGGATAAATATTTCAATAAATACAAAAAACGTGGCATTGAGGATAACAGAGTGGCGTGAGTTTATGGCATGGTGCAGAACATCGACGAGAATCTGGGTCGTGTGTTCAAACTGCTGGATGATTTGCAGATCGCCGATGATACGATTGTCATCTATATGTCTGACAATGGAGCGGAGGGGCCGCAGGGCAGTCGTTTTAATGCGGGCATGCGAGGCATGAAAGGGTCGGTGCATGAAGGAGGAATGCGTGTGCCGTGTTTTGTGCGTTGGCCGGGTAAAGTTGCCGCAGATCGAAATGTCAAACAGCTGGCGGCTCATCTTGATATGCTGCCGACGATTGCCGAGTTGTGTGGTTTGGATTTAAAAACGGTCAAAACCAAGCCTTTGGATGGGCATAGCCTGGCACCACTCTTGTTAGGTCAGCAGGAAGATAGACCGATTGATCGCAAGGTGTATTCCCGGGCGATTCGCTGGTGGGCTCTGAAAGGGGTGAAAGAGCCGGTGGTGGCGAGTATTGATATGCCCTATCCTGGGGCGGTGCGAACTCAGCGTTGGCGGGCGGTGAATGAGGGGGAGCAATGGCAACTTTTTGATATGCAGGCTGATCCAGATCAGAAAAAGGATGTGGCATCTTTACATCCCAAAGTGGCAGGTGAGTTGGCTCAGGCTTATGATGATTGGTTTGTCGATGCGAGGAAGGTGCCGATTGTCCGGCCGGTGATTGATGTGGGGCATGTGCAGTGGCCGGAGACCAAGTTGACGGTTGCGGAAGCTTATAAAAGTGAGGGTTTGCGCTGGTATAATAAGTGGGGCTTTGCCCATGACTGGATCACAGATTGGAAAGAGGCCGGGCAGAAAATCTGGTGGCAGACTCGGGTGGTGACCGACGGACGGTATCGGGTGAGCCTGCGATACGCTTGTGATGATAGTATGGTGGGTAGTCAGTTGAAGGTGAGTGCTGGCGGGGTGTCACTGTTGGGAGCGATCAAGACAGCTCATACACCGAACCCGGTTCAGCGCCCTACGCGGATCAAAAAGCGGCGTTTTGTGCAGACTTTTGTGGTTGAGGAATTGGGCGAGTTCGATTTGAAGGCGGGGGAAACCAAAACGATGATTGAGTTGGTCAAGCCGACTGGAAAAACGACGATCGATCTGCATTCACTGATACTAAAGAAAATAAATTGAGGAACTTTTTGTGGTGACGGGGGTTTACACTTTATCCTTTATCGAATGGGTGAAGTGATTCGTCCTGCTTATGAAAATACCAAGTTTTAACCGCCGACTGATTATTTTAATCTGCTTGATCGGAGTGTTCGGTCATTTTGTTGTTTGTTCCATTGAGGCTCAGACGGGAGTCAGAGAACTATTGCTTGAACCGAAGGATGATTTGAGGTCGCGGGTGGTTCCGTTGAAAATTTACATCGGGAAAAAAGCGACAGGTAAACAAGCGGTGATCCTGTTTTCCCATGGCTTGGGTGGGTCGCGTGAAGGCAGTGCGTTCCTAGGAAAATACTGGGCAAAGGCGGGTTATGTGGCGGTGTTTTTGCAGCATCCTGGTAGTGACGAAAGTATCTGGAAAGATGTTCCCATGGCGGAACGCAGGAAGTCCTTCCAGTCAGCTGCGTCTGCAAAATCATTTACTGACCGGGTGGGTGATGTGAAATTTGTGTTGGATCAAATGGAGCGCTGGAATGCTGAAAAGAAACACTCGCTGTCGGGCAGAATGGACCTCGATCACATTGGCATGAGTGGCCACAGTTTCGGGGCGGTCACCACTCAAGCGGTCATGGGGCAGAAGGCTGGGCAGCAGCAGCCTTTTCATGACTCGCGCTTGGATGCTTTTATTTTGATGAGCCCTTCTCCGCCCGGGAGGGGATCGGTGAAAGCCGCTTACGGGCACGTTGACGAACCGATTTTTTGTATGACGGGCACTAAGGACGAGAGCATGATCGGCACTCGTTCACATGTCACTCCGGAATCCCGTCAGACTGTTTATCCGAGCTTGAAGGATGGGGGTAAGTATCATGTCGTCTTTAAAGGTGGAGAGCATTTCATTTTCACCCAAGTGGATCGGCGTGGGAAAAAGCGTGACCCGCGTTTTCATCCAGCCATTTTGAAACTCACCACCGCATTTTGGGATGCTCATCTGAAAGGTGATAAAAAAGCGCAGGAATGGTTGCAGTCTGACAAAGCGCGAGAGGTGCTGATTGAAGCGGATGTGTGGCAATGGAAGTAAAGGCGGTGAGAGAACTTGCTCTTGGTATAGAAATTTTAACCAAACGGAGCGTATAGGGCCGCCCTTTTAGGGCTACTATTTCTCACTGGTATTCCCCAGGGTTTCACTCTGGGCTGACATAGGATTGCCCCTTTGGGGCGAAAGGGTGAAAGGGCAATAGTTATCTCAATCCTTCGCTAATCGATCGAGTACATTGCGGGTGATTTGTTCGACCTTTTTGTCTTTTCCTTTCAGGCCGTGAGCCCAGTCGGTGGTGGCGGCGGTGAAGACGGTTCCTCCTTGGGTATAGATGCCCATGCAGGCGTTGCCGCTGTGGTCGATTTCCCAACGCTCGTACCATTCAACGTCATCAGGATGCCATTTGACTGGGCAGGATGCCAGGATTTGGAAAGATTTGGGGGTTCCATCTTTGTAAGTGGGAATAGGCAAGCCGTCTTTCCAGGTTAGCTCGCAACCGTCAGTTTCGTAGCCGACGATGGTGTCCTTGCCGCCGAATTCCTCATCGCGTTTCAAGTCGGTGCCTTTGAAAACCCAGTGTTCGGGTCGATGCACTTTGTAGGCTGCTTTTTCGCCCATGAATTGACCATGGCTGCCACGGTATCCGCCATAGATGAAACCAACACCGGTCAGCTCGTTTTCTGGTCGTTTGAGCAGATGGTGGCTCCACGCTGTGGTGAGTAATTTAAAATCACGGGTTTGGAAAACAGGGTCGCCGTGGTAGTTGTTTTTATAACAGGTGAAGGACTTGCGGTCGTCTTCGGTGCGGGTTTGCCAGCAGACGGAGTTGCCACTAAAAAAAGCGACGTTGCCTCCTTTGGCGATCCAGGCTTCCAAGTTGTCACGCATCGGGGTGGACCAATACTCATCGTGGCCGACACTGAGCACAAGATTGTAGTTTTCGAGAAGTTCGGGGCGGGATTCGAGGTCTCCGTTGGCGGCGTAGTCCAGTTCGTAACCATTGTTTTCACACCAGATCACAAAAGGCAATTCCCAGCGGGAAAACTGGGTTCTGACAGGTCGTTCGAATGAGACTTTGTGTCCCTGGTTTTTAGAAATTCCATTATAGGCATAAACGCTGAAGCCACCCCAGTTGTTATATGCGTTGTAAGTATTGGTGCAGAGCTGGAGGAGGATTTTGGTATTTTTACCAGGATTGGCAGAGCGCACGATGAAAAATGCTTCCGAGCTGGCACTTCGGCTACTGCGTTGGGTCCATTTCCCGCCCCGGTCAGCGATGCTGAATTGGACCCTGTAATATCCGCTTTTCCATTTAGCGTCAATGGGCACACGGAAGGTTTCCGGCCAGTGGCAACCATTGGCGGAGGCGTCTTCAGGCGCTGAGTGTAGCTGGCCTGGTAGATTTTTTTTGTTCCAAACTACTTGGGGTTTGGCTCCCAGGCGGGTGATTTCTACTGCAAATTTAGGGGTGCTGGATGAAACGTGGAAGCCGATTTCATCACCTGCTACGACACTGATGTCACCGGCGTATCCTTCGATATAAAAAGGGCGGTCTTCGGCTCGAGTGAGCGTGCTGATCGAGGTGAATAATAAAGCTAACAGGGGGAGGATGGTTTTTGAGAAGGGGGGGGATTTTTTCATTACGTTGGCAGTGTCGACGGGAGTTTGCTGTCATTCAAGGGCATTTTGGAGTATCTATTAATTACCTCGACCCTAAGTTGGTAATGCGATGAGAGTTTTTAAAATAGGAGCAATATTCTCGCTGATCACCTGGGCGACTGTGCAGGCAGTCTTGGCGCAGAAAGTGTCACCACCTCCGGAGATGAAATTGCAGGCACTGCCGCTTCGTTCAATCGATCCGGAGGATAATGTCTCTACGCCCGCAAAAGTAGAACTGGGTCGTTGGTTGTTTTTTGATCCGATATTGTCGGCAACAAAAACGGTGGCCTGCGCGACTTGTCATCACCCGGATTATGCTTGGGCGGATGGACGGGCGACTCCGCTTGGCGTGGGTGGTCGGGGGATCGGGCCAAGACGATTACCAATGAAAACGGAGGGCATAGGGATCTTGGTGCGGAATACTCCGGGATTGTTGAATGTGGCTTTTAATGGCTTGGTGAGCGGTCAGGA